>NZ_JBNPOJ010000001.1:0-228576 GCF_050315115.1 Peptoniphilus sp. SGI.035 | reverse complement strand
AATGAGTATGGGATAGAAAAGAAAATGTAGTTTTTTAACTACAACATTATTATACGAGGTGGTTGAAAATGAAGACTTTTAACTGGTACAAGATACCTATAAATATACGAAGGTTTATAGGGATTACTATTCTATTTATTCTTGGTTACTTGGCTGTTAGCTTTGGAATTAAATTAATATTTTACATTTTATATGCAGGGACAACAGTAATTGACAAGTTTTTTAGTTTTTTAGTTAGTTTATTTTAGGAGGCAAAAATGTTATCTAACAAATTAGAATCACAGTTTGGTTTATTTGATATAGCAGGTCCAAGGAAGGCGAGTATAGAGTTCTATCAAAGAATTATTGAAGATCTTTTATATGAAGATGTAAAAACAATTGATTATCACGAAAAGGAAGAATACTTTGAAGTTGAATTTAACAATGAGTATTTACCAAAGTTATTAATTAACGTTAGGATGGACAGTATATCAGCTTGCACAAGAGATGTTATACATCAAACCATAAAATACAGAGACCAAATAAGGAATGATTAATTTGAATAGAGCAAATAAAAAAGTCCTGCAGCGACTAAACAACAGGACTAAACAATTAAAAAAATATTTATTTGCTCTTATTATATCACAGATTATAGAAATTTGGAGTTAGAAATGAAGGATTCATTAATAATTTTAAAAGGCGAATGGAAAGAAGCCGAGTATCTTTACTACAAATGTTGCGACCCTCAATTGAAAAATGAGATAGGCATCAATATGGCAGACATTAGGTCAAAGATTACACAGTTGGAGTTAGAAGAAAAGAATATAGAAAAAGTGATTAAGGGAGTAATAGTATGAAATTTAATAATTATAAAGAATTTATAGACGGAAATTTAAGAGAAACTAAAGCTTATACCATAGATGGTGAAAACCTATATAAAACGGAAGAAGAAGCTATTGAAAACTATAAAAAGGAAAGAATAAAAAGCTTAATTAGTTCAAGTATTAGCAATGTATTTGATTACGACCAAGAGTATGTAGCACAAAGAGTTACTGAAGAATTAGAAAAGAATATAGAAGAATTAATTGAAATATATAACCTTTAAGGAGGATAAAATGGAAAATTTCACACTTTACGAATTAACGGAACTTTATACAAATTTGATGGACCTAGACCTAGAGGACGAACAAGTGCAGCAAGCTCTGGAAGACATAGACGAAAAAATAGAGATTAAGGCGGACAACATAGCAAAGCTGATGAAGGGTCTGGAAGGTCAAAAAGATATTTGCAAGGCGGAAGAAGAAAGAATTTATAAAAGAAGAAAGAGCATAGAAAACAGGATAGACAACCTAAAGAAATATTTACAAAAAACAATGATAGCAACTGACAAAAGGAAATTTAAGACCGACTTATTCAGTTTCAGCATTCAAAAGAATAGAGCTTCAATAAAGATTTTAGACGAAGAAAAGGTGCCAGAAGAATACGTAGAATACGACAGAAAAGTTTTAAAGGATAAGCTAAAAAAGGCAATTACAGAAGGACTGGAAGCAGACTACGCAGAATTAATACAAACTGAAAGTTTAAGAGTTAAGTGAGGAGCAGGAAATGGCTAATACAATTTTTCAAAAATTACAAAACATTCAAAGTAGGTTGAAGGTAGAAAAAAAGAACTATAACAGTTTTGAGGGATATAGCTACAGGAGATGCTGTAGTTGATGAAAATGGAGAAATCATTGAAGGCATAAAAATCACAGAATATAAGAACTTTAATGTTAAGTATTGAGGTGGATTATGAAAAAAATAAGATTGTTGAAACCTAATGAAATTGATGTACGAGTACAAATGATAAAATCAAATTATATAAGCGTCCTTCTATATAAGGACGCAAGAGTCGATATGAAGATCCTTGATGAAACCTTTGGACCTATGAATTGGCAAAGAACACATAATGTAGTTAACAATAATTTGTTTTGTACAGTAAGCGTTTACGATGAAGATAAAAAGCAATGGATATCTAAACAAGATGTGGGAATACCAAGCTATACCCAAGCTGAAAAAGGAGAAGCTTCAGATTCCTTTAAAAGAGCTTGTACAAATATAGGAATTGGAAGAGAACTTTATTCTGCTCCATCAATATTTATTACACCAATGCAAGGGGAAGTTACACAAAATAAAGGCAAATTTCAAACTAGGTCAAAATTTTATGTAAAAGAAATTGAATACAACAATGAGTGCGAGATTGCCTATTTAACAATAGTAGATGGTCAAGGCAACCAAAGATATTCATACGGAAGAAAAGCCCAAGGAAAACAAACTGTGGCTAATAAAAACAATACAAACAACCCAAACAAAAACCAATTAGACCAACATAGAGTAGAAATAGCACAATTATTAAAAGTTAAACATATACAATCAGAAACTTTTGTAAATTGGTTGAAACAAGAATATGGAGTTGAAAGATTGGAAGGACTAAACGCAGAACAAGCTGAAGCAGTTAAGAATATAGTAGCTAGTTGGTAAAGGAGAAAATAATGGAAGAACAAATTAACAAAAGTTATTATGCAATAATACCTGCTGATGTGAGGTATGATAAAAATTTAACAGCAAATGCAAAATTATTATACGCAGAAATAACAGCATTGACAAATGAAAAGGGATATTGCTGGGCGACTAATAGTTATTTTGCTGAGTTATATGGAGTTAGCAAAAGAAGTATTTCAGCGTGGATAAAAAACTTAGAAGAACAAGGATATATTTATACAAAAAATATTTACGAAGAAGGCTCAAAAAATATTAAATGCAGATATATATATTTAAACAATTCACCCAATACCTATAGAGAAAAACTTCCAGAGGTAGTGAAAGAAACTTCCGACCCTAGTGAAGAAAACTTCATGAGGGTAGTGAAGAAATCTTCCGACCCTAGTGAAGAAAACTTCGCAGAGAATAATAAATATAATAATACATTTAATAATAATTACCCCCCTATATCCCCCCAAGGGGAAAATGGGGAGGTGGAATCTGAAAATAAAATATCAGACAACATAGAATCTAAAGAAGATACACCACAAGAAAAAGCAAATAGGATTATAAACTCTATAAGCAAAGATAAAAGCATAAAAAAAGTTATTAAGGACTTCGCAGGAGAAGACATTGACTTAATAGACGCCTTAAAAGAATTTTATAAGGCAAGGAGCAAGTTAAAAAAACCACTGACAGCACGAGCCTTAAAACTAAATATACGAGCCTTAAAAGAACTGTCCACAGACAGAGAAGAACAAATAGAAATTATAAACCAGTCAATCGAAAAAGGCTGGCAGAGTTTCTATGAATTACCTAAAGATCATCCTTATCAACGCAAAAAGTCGATGAAGGAGAATGCAAAATATGGATACGTATTTTGACAAAACAAAAAAAATCATAAATTCAAAAGTAAGTCAATTCACAAAAACTAAAGCTATATCTTTAGACGAAATGGAGATATACAACAGCACTACTGGCAATGAAACTAATTGCCCTAAATGCAAAGGGAGAGGATACATAGCAGAAGTTGTAGGCGAAAAGGACGTAAATGGCAATGACATCAGATGCTATATGGTTTTAAAAGAATGCGAATGTTTAAGCTATAAAAGAGAAAGCATAAAGGCTAAAAATAGCGGAATACAGCCGCTACTAGAAAAGACCTTTGAAAACTTTATAGCAAGAGAAGATTGGCAAAAAAATATAAAAAATCTTGCCGAAGAAAATGCAAAGGGCAAAGATTGGTTCTTTATTGGCGGTCAAAGTGGTACAGGCAAAACACATATATGCAGTGCCATTTTAAATTATCAATCAAGAAATCACATAAGAGTCAAATACATGATTTGGAACGAAGACATAAACAAGCTAAAAGATTTTGAAGATAACACAATTATTGAAAAACTAAAGCGTGTAGATTGCTTGTATATAGACGACCTTTTTAAAAAACCTAAAGGACAAAATGAATTGCCAAATTTAACCTCACCAGACATTGATAAAACTTGGGAGCTAATTAACTTTAGATACCTAAACAAGTTAAAAACAGTAATATCAAGCGAATTAACCATTGAAGATATTTTAAAAATTGACGAAAGTTTGGGAAGCAGGATAAAGCAAAGCGCAGGTAAATTTACGATTTCACTTAACCAAGACAAATTAAAAAATAGGAGGTTAGCGTGATTTATCAAGAAGCTTTAAAAGCAATGAAAAATAGGTCAAAGGTAAGAGTAGGCGGAATAGTTTACAAGCACATAAACGCAATTATCTTTAGAAAAACAGAAACCAAAGAAATGATTGAGTTAGAACTACAAAGCAATTGCCAAAATTCAGTAACAATTGCTGATATAGCACAAGCAGAGGTCATAGATGAAAGTTAAAGGAAGACTAAAAAACTTAAATTACAACATAGAAGGTAAGCCACAAGTTACCTTTGAACTAGAAAGATACCTAGATATAAATAAAATATACGAAATTAAAGAAGAGGACCTGCTTAATATAAATATATCAAAGGCAAAGAAATCACGTACACTTGACCAAAATAATTTACTATGGGCGATAATATCAGACATTGACAGAAAGATTAATGGAATACCATCTGAAATTTTTAGGTGGGATCTATATATACAAGGGATTGAAGAAGCAGGAATTGAATATGAAGATGTGTTGATACCACAAAAGAGTTTAAAAATCTTTAAACAAGCCTTTAGAGCCTATAAGATTTTAGGCGAAAAAGAAGACAAAATACTTTTAAGATGCTTTTTAGGTTCAAGCAAATTCGACACAAAACAAATGACAAATTTGATTGACTATTTCTTAAAAAAAGCAAGTGAACTAGGTGTAACAATAGTTGATTATAGGGAAGAATATGAGAGGTTATTTTATTGAAACATAGAGCAGAATATGAAATATGCGGAAGATATGAATATTTAGAAGAGCATCACCTAATACCAGGGATTGCCAATAGAAAATTAAGCGACAGATACAAATTAAAAATTAATATTTGCAGAGCTTGCCATAACAACATTCACAATAAAAAAGAACTCCTAGACTGGAGCAAAAAAAGAGGACAAAAACTCTTTGAACGAAAACACAGTCGAGAGGAATTTATAAAGGTATTTGGAAGGAGTTACCTTTGACACGAAGCAAGTACAACTCAATAAAAACAATAGTTGACGGAATAAAGTTTGATAGCAAAAAAGAAGCTAGACGTTACAAAGAATTAAAAGTATTAGAAAGAGCAGGAACTATAAAAGAATTGGAATTACAGCCAAGGTTTTTATTACAAGACAAATTTAAACTAGAGGGGACAACCCATAGAAAAATTGAGTATGTAGCAGATTTTAAATACTGGGATAAAGAAAAAGAAACTTGGATAGTGGAAGACGTCAAAGGTGTAAAGACAGATGTATATAAACTAAAGAAAAAAATATTTTTGAAAAAATATGGTCGAGAATATACATTCATAGAGATTTAAGGACAAAGAGAGGTAGAAGATGAGAATATTAAGCCAAGATAAGCTTACGGAACTTCCTGTTCTAAGAATAAAAGATAGCTTAATGGGAGATAGAGTAATAGGGAGCAATGTCCACGATATTTATATTTTAGGCAAAGATGGAGGATTACACTATCTAAACACACAAGGCATGATAGGGACAGGATATGGTGAACTTGAATTTGAAGTCGAAGAATATGAGTGCTATAAAGTTTTTGAAAGTTGGAATTTTATAGAGTTAATGGATCATGATGCTAAAAGACTAGGAATTTCAGAAAGTGAAGACTATAAGAAGACCAAAGAAAAAATAAAAGATATTTTTACAAAGGCTTTTAACGAGAAAGAAGAAAGAAAGAATAAAAAACTTATGGAAGTATTGCAAAAAGATTTTATTGAGGGATAGAAGAATGAACCAAGCAAATTTAATTGGCAGATTGACAAAAGACATTGATTTGAGATATACAACATCACAAATGGCAATAGGCAGATTTACATTAGCCATAAATAGAAAATTAACAAAAGAAAAAAGACAAGAAGCAGAAGCTAATAATCAACCAACAGCAGATTTCATTAATTGCATAGCCTTTGGAAAGACAGCAGAAACACTTTCAAATTATGTAGGCAAGGGAAATCAATTGGGAATTGAAGGACATATACAAACTGGGAGTTATGAAAATAAAGAAGGTCAAAGAATTTACACAACAGACGTAATAGTAGATGGATTTACCTTTATAGATTCAAGGCAAGACACACAGTCAAGCACAGATAGCGACTTTATCCCAGTGAATAATGACGATATACCATTTTAAAGAGGGAAAAGAGGATTTTGAAGACGAGTTTATTGAAAGTTAGGTGAGATATGATATTAGATGTATGTTGCGGTAGTCAAATGTTTTATTTTGATAAAAATAGAGATGATTTAATAACTATGGATATTCGAAAAGAAAATTTTGAAATTCACGGTAAAAAAGTTAATGTTAATCCTCAAATTATCGGTGATTTTACAAACATACCTTTTAAAAATGAAACATTTCACCATGTTATCTTTGATCCGCCTCACTTAATAAGTCCAGGTAAAAATTCAATAATGGGCGCACAGTATGGTGGTTTGAACAAAGATACTTGGCCAGTGATTATCAAAAAAGGATTTGAAGAGTGCATGAGAGTATTAATGCCTAATGGTACTTTAGTTTTTAAGTGGTCCGAGCATGATATTACTCTAAAAAAAGTATTAGATATATGTCCTTTTAAACCAGTTTATGGGCATAGAAGAGGAAAGACGGTTTGGATGATTTTTATAAAATGTTAAGAAATGTTAATAGTTTAGATATATAAAATAATCGGTGTTTGAATTTAAGGGAGTAAAAATTGAAAAATAAAGAACTTACCCTAGAGGATAAGATAAAGGGTTTCATTATTTTAAATTACCATGCTATGGAATTTAAAATAAAATACCTAAAAAAAGAATGTGAACGAGGAAGACTATCAAGAGATTATTTAAATGGGTATTTAAAAGGAGTTACTGATTTTAAAAATGATTTAATGGAAGCAGATTTAAAATTTTTAAAAGAAGAGAATTAAGAGATAAGGGGCAAAGAAGGCGGGTCTTATGAATTGGGAAAATTATGAAAAAGGAAGAGGATATGTGATGAATGCAAAGGTGTCTATTAATTCCTTACAAAACTTTTAGTGATAGGATTAGGATAGTTAATTATTATGAAAGACGAGGATATTATATAGAAGTTTGGACAGATTATATTTATTGTTATAGGGGGAAATAATGACTAGGGAGCAGTTAGGGCAATATAGAAGCTTGTGTCTTGAAATTAAAGAATTAGAAAATAAACTTAATAATTTAAAGGTGCAAGAAGTTTCTGATAAGGTTATTGCATCTGCTTCTGATTTTCCTTATAACCAGTATGAACTTAAAATATTTGGTCTTGAGGATGATAAATACATAGAGAAGATAAGGGTAAGACTCACTCGCAGAATTAGAAGATGCAAGAAGTTAAGACTTGAGATAGAGGAATTCATTGATGGTATTGAGGACTCTAGGACAAGATTGGTTTTTCAGCTTAGATATATTGAAGCTAAGAGTTGGGTATATATATCTAGACAATTAGGAAGTTCAAACGAGTCTTATGCACGAATGATTCATAATAGATATTTAGAGTTGTAGACACTACATATAGCGTATAACACTATATGTAGTGTCTGTTCAGAAAAACATATATTTGATATAATTTATTTTAAATAAAGGAGGCGAGAGAATGGCAAATAAACTTAGGATTAAAATAGAGCCAGAAATTATAAAATGGGCTATAAAAGAAAGTGGTAAAAGTGAAGATGAAATATTAAAAAAATTTCCTAATATTGTTGGTTGGATAAATTTGGATGAAAAACAATTGCCCACTTTTAAACAAGCTGAAAATTTTGCTAATTATTTAAAAATTCCTTTTGGTTATTTGTTCTTAAGTTCTCCTCCAAAAAAATTTGAAATTGGTGCAGACTTTAGATCTATTAACAATATTTTTCCAAAAGCTTCTAAAAATTTAAAAGATACAATTATAGACATGAGTAATAAACAAAACTGGCTTATTGAATATAGAAAAAGTTTAGGATATGAATTTTTAGAAATAAACAAAAAGTTCAAATCCTACTATCATGATAATATGAACTATGAAGAAGTTGCACACATTGTAATAGATTTAATAAATTTAGATCATTTAGAAGTCGAAAAGATGAAAAACAGTGCTGAGTATTATAAGTTTTTTAGAAATAAATTTGAAGATCTTGGAGTGAGTGTTTTTCAGAACGGTATTGTAGGTGGAAACACCGGAAGAAAGCTTGATATTAATGAATTTAGAGCATTTGTGTTAATAGATGAAATAGCTCCTGTTATATTCATCAATAATCGAGACAGCGTAACAGGCAAAATATTTTCTATTGTTCATGAATTCACACATATGCTTTTAGGGAAAGATGATATTATTACAAAAAATAGTGGCGAAGAAACATTTATAAATAATATTACTTCTGAAATTTTAGCTCCAAAGAAATATTTATTAAAAAACTTTGATAAAAACTTACCAGCAATAAATCAAATAGAAGAACTTTCTAAGAGATTAAAAATTAGCAGAGTGTCTATAGCCATTAAGCTTTTAAAGTTAAACTTGATAACAAATGAGGACTTTTTATATATAAAGAAATTGACAGAAGAAAATGTAATCCAAAAGGTTAGTTCTGGAGGAAATTATTATAATTCATTGAACTCTAGACTTAGTGAAAACTTTAAAAAAGATGTAATATCCAGTGTTGAGTCCAATAATACAAGCTATACAGAAGGGTTTAGGTTATTGGGAAATATTAAATCTAAAGCCTATGACAGCTTAAAGGAGATGACATATGGAGTATAAGTATTTAATTGACACTAACGTACTAATAACTGCACACAGGCAAACTTATCCAATGGATATATTTCCTTCTTTTTGGGAACAATTGATAGAGAAAGGTAGTTCAAAAATTATATTTTTAGATAAAGTATATGATGAAATCATTAATAATTCTGGAAAATCAGATGCATTAAAAACATGGGTTTCAGATAATAAAAACAACTTTGAAAATATAGTTAGTTCTGATAAAGATATAATTTCAGAGTATAGTGAAATAGCTAATGAAATTCAAAAAAGTAAAAGATACGAGGATCCAGCAAAACACGAATATTTTGATGTTGCGGATTCATGGATATGTGCAGCAGCAAAGGCAAAAGATCTTGTGATCGTGACGAATGAAGTAAGTTCAAATGCCAAAAATCGAGTAAAAATTCCTGATGTTTGTGAAAAGTTTAATATTAAATATATAAACTCTATTAAATTTATTAGAGAATTAGGAATGAGATTTTAATTTTAATTATTTTGTGCGTTTTGTGCGATTTTTGTGTGTTAATATATAAACTGAAAGAATGTAAAATTTACTGGGTTCATAATATAATGAAAGATTACAATTAAAGACAAAATTTACTATAAGAGGCTTGCGTTGCAGGTCTCTTTTATTGTGCTTAAAAGGTTAGAGAAAACCTAGTATAAAGATAATATTAAATATCAAGGACAACATCTATTTTAAATAAGTAACAAACAAAAAAACTAAATTTTAAAATAAGAGTACAAGTTTAAATATGAATTAGATTTAATGAGGGTAGCCATAAATATAAATGCCAATTAACGAACCTACTTTTATTATTTAATCCTTAATGAGATTTCTACAAAAACACCTCCAATAAAAGGCTACCTAAAATTAAATCTAAAAAGTTTTAAAATTAAATATAAATTAAACTAGGGAGCGAAGATTTCGCTTCTTTTTTTATGATGTAATGTTAATAAAGGAATGATTGGAAATGAAAAACAAAGGGGGAAGAAAGGGTAAGTACCACGAATGGATTGAAGAAGATGGTTTAAAGAAACTTGAAGCGTGGGCAAGAGATGGCTTAACTGATGAGCAAATTGCAAAAAATATTGGAATAAATATTGCTACATTGTATGAGTGGAAAAAGAAGTACGCCGAATTAAACGACGCCCTAAAAAGAGGAAAAGAAGTAGTAGACATAGAAGTAGAGAATGCACTTTTAAAAAGGGCTTTAGGAATGGAAATTAAGGAAGAGAAAATATATATACAAGAAGTTGACGGAGTAATTACTCAAAGAAAAGAGATAATCAAAAAGCAAATACCTCCGGATACAACGGCAATGATATTTTGGCTCAAAAATAGAAAACCTTATGAATGGAGAGATAAAAGGCATCAAGTATTAGAGGGAGAAGTTAAAGTACAGAATGACCCACTAGAAAAGCTATCAAGTAATGAATTAGACAAATTACTAGAAGCACTGGGCGAGGATAATGAATAATTTACTTAACAAATTAACTGAGCAAGAAAAGGCTCAATTAAGATGCAGGGCAACAATGATAAAAGCAAGGAAAAACTTTTATTCATTTTGTAGGTTAAAAAGTCCTCAATTCTACAAAGATAGTAGGTCATACTTAAAAGACGTATGTAATAGACTTGAAAACTTTTATAACTCTAAAGACCAAGTATTAATAATCAATATGCCTCCGAGACATGGAAAGACTTTTTCTATTAATCATTTTGTTCAATGGATACTTGGAAATAACAATAATTTAAAAATAATGATAGGGGCATATAACGACCTTTTATCGACTAACTTCTCAAAACAAATAAGAAACTCAATAGCAGAAGAAAATCCAAGAGCGGTTACATTCTCCGACATATTCCCAAACACAAAAATTAAATACGGAGATGGAGCAATAAACCAATGGTCATTAGAAAATGGCAATAACAATTATTTAGCAACATCTCCAGGTGGAACTTCTACAGGATTTGGAGCCGACATACTGGTAATAGACGACTTGATAAAAAACTCAATGGAAGCAAACAACACCCTAACCCTAGAAAAGCAATGGTCCTGGTTTACAGATACAATCCTATCAAGGCTTGAGGGAAACAACTGGAAGATAATAGTAGTAATGACTAGGTGGTCAACTAAAGACCTTGCAGGTAGATTAATAGAATTTTGTAAAGAAAATGGTATTCCATATCAGCACATAAATTATAAAGCAGTTCAGGAAGATGGGAGCATGCTATGCGAAGAGATACTAAATCGAAAGTCTTTTGAAATTAAGACCAAGGCAATGAGTCCAGAGATAGCAAATGCAAATTACCAACAAGAGCCAATAGACATAAAGGGAGTTTTATACAAAAATTTCAAGACATATTGCAAGATACCAGTTGATATGTTTGGAAGGCATAAATTTACAGAAATTAGAAGTTACTGTGATACAGCGGATACAGGCGACGACTACTTGTGCAATATTATATACGGAGTCTTAAATAGAGAAGCTTATGTATTAGATGTTTATTACACCAAGGAACACATGGAGATAACAGAAAAAGAAGTTGCAAGAAGGCTTACAGAATATCAAGTAAATACAGCACTTATTGAAGGAAATAATGGTGGGAGAGGTTTTGCAAGACAGGTAGAAAGTCACTGCCATGAGTATGGCAATTATAAAACCATTATTAATACTTTTCATCAATCAAACAATAAGAACGCAAGGATACTATCCAATGCTACATGGATAATGGAACACATCTATTACCCAGAAAACTGGTATAACAGGTGGAATGAATATTTTATAAGTATGAAAGAGTACCAAAAGGAAGGAAAGAATCCTCACGACGATGCACAAGATGCAACAACGGGAGTAGCAGAAAATATTATAAACGAAGGAGGTCTGTACTTTGGATAATCTATCGCCCAAGATACTGATAAAGATTTTAAATGATTATAGGAATAGCCAAGATTACAAAGAGATAGTAACTAGTTATGAATACTATAACAACAAACAAGAGGTTCTAGATAAAAAAAGGCTGGGAATTGGAGAGGTAAAAGGAACAAGAGAAGTTATAGAAAACCTCCCCAATAATAAAATCATGAGAAACCAGTATGCAGTATTAGTAGACCAGAAGAAGAACTATCTGCTCACTAGACCTATTGGAGTGAGCAGTGAAAATAAAAGTTACCAAGAAAAGCTACAGGAAGAACTTTTTGATTTTAAATTCCACAAATTAATAAAGTCAGTTGGCAGAGATTCAATTTTAGCTAACATGGGCTACATCTACCCTTATATCGATGTAGAAGGAGAATTTAAACTGATGAAGTTTGACCCTTTAGAAATAATTCCAATATGGGAAGATAAACTCCATACATGGTTACAAGGTTTTATTAGATTTTATAAGACAGTAGACTATGAAGATAATGAAACGCAAATAGTAGAATACTACCACATGTGGGGGATAGATAGATATGAGGAAATAGATGGAGAATTATTTTTAAGGGAGCAGGAACCTTATTTTATGGTAGGAGATGAGATAGGAAATTGGGGAAGAATTCCATTAGTTTATTTTAGAATGGACGAGCAAGAGCAACCTTTGCTTAATAGGGTTAAGACATTACAAGATGCAATTAATTCTATCCTATCAAAATTTATGGACTCAATGGACGAGGATTCAAGAAACACAATCTTAGTGTTAAAAAACATAGGTGGACATAATGAGCAAGACCTAAAAAGAATTAGAAGAGAAATAAACCGAAGCGGTATAATAGCTTTTTCCTCAAACCCTCAAACAGGCAATGCTGATGTAGAAACATTAAAAGTTGATATAGATATAACAAATTATAAGATAGTGCTAGATATACTTATAAGATCCTTGATAGAAGTAGGAAGAGGAGTAGATACTAACTCGGAACTTTTTCAAAAGGCAGTAAATCAAATGACCATTCAATCTCTTTATACCAATATAGACCTAGATGCCAACGAGATGGAAACGGAGTACAAGGTAAGTTTAGATATACTTTTATATTTTTATAATTTTTATAAAGGTTACGACCACCAAAGCGTGAAGTTTACATTTGACAGAAATGTTTTAATCAATGAAAGTGCAACAATAGAAAATGCTCAGAGGTCAATAGGAGTAATTTCAAATAGAACTATAATGCGAAATCACCCATGGGTTGAAGACATAGCTGAAGAAGAAAAGCAAGTAGCCAAAGAGATGAAAGAGGAGTCGGACTATGACGGAGTACTGGAAGAATAGATTTCTCAAATCCACAAAAGATATTTTTGACAGCAACGACAAATATGTAGCTGAAATTTTTAGAATGTATAAAAGAGCATCAGAAAGCATCGATAGAGATATCCTAAGTATTTTAAATTCCATGAATCAAGTGAGCATGAGTGAAGCAAAAAAACTTTTAAACAAGAAAGAAATTAAAGGTTTAAAAAATAATTTAGAAGACTTTATGAATGCTTCAAAAGGTTTTATAACACCAGACATTGAAAGGGAGCTTGATTTAATTTCAAGACGAGTGAGGATATCAAAGCTTCAGGGGATGCAGCTATCTTTAAAATCAAAGGTGGCTGTACTTTTAAATGAAGAGCAGAAAAAATTATTTGCTCATTTATCTAATCAATATGTAAGTAGTTACTATAAAGATTTATATGGATTACAAAGGATTACAGGATATAAAAATATAAATAAACTTTCAAAAGATTTTGTAGAGGAAGTTTTAAATGCATCTTGGGCAAATGACGGGAAAAATTTCTCAGACAGAATATGGAAAAGGAAGGATAAACTAATAAGTTCACTGGATACCGACCTAAGACAAGGACTTATTATAGGTAAAAGTCCTGATAAAATTACAAAAGCCATAGCTGATAAGTTAGAAGTTAGCAAGAATAATGCAAAGAGATTAGTTCAAACGGAATCAGCAGCAATACATTCAGGCTCAAGAAAACTAATGTATGAAAGAATGGGAGTAGAAAAGTACGAGATACTAGCTACACTAGACACAAGGACTTCTGATATTTGTAGAGGACTAGACGGCAAGGTATTTGAAGTTAAGGACTATGAAAGAGGTATAACTGCTCCTCCTTTTCATGTAAATTGTTATGATAAAAAAACGGAAGTTTTAACAAATAATGGATGGAAATATTTTAAAGACATAGAAAATGAAGATTATGTTTATACATTAAATCTTGATACTAAAATTCCAAAATGGCAAAAGCCAATAAAATTAATAAATTATAAATACAAGGGTAAAATGATTAAGTATTCTAGTGATAGATTTGATTTGTTAGTTACACCAAATCATAATATGCTAGTTCAAAACATGGCCTCAAGTTTTAAGGATAAAAGCTATAAGTTAAGGCAAGCTAATAAGATAGGTATAAAATCTAAAAATAGGATACCATGCGGGATTGACTGGGTAGGAGAAAGCAAAGAAACAATTGAACTTGTAGGTAAAGAGCTTGACATAAAAACGTATTTAAAATTTATGGCATATTGGTTATCTGATGGAAGTGTAACAAAGGATAAAGGACGATATAAAATAAAAATAGCACAATGCAAAAATGATTGGATGTGGAATGAGTTAAAAAAATTACCTTTTAAAAAGTATAAGTGTAAAGAAAGTATTCTTGTAGAAAATAATGAATTGGGTGAAGAATTAACAAAATTTGGAAAATGTAATAAAAAATATATTCCTAGTATAATAAAAACATTAGATAGAGATTTAATTATTTTTTTCTTAAAAGAATATGCAAAGTGCGATGGGACAATTAAAAAAGGAAAGTTTTGGAAGGGTTATCAATTTAATGATAGCACTTCTTTTTTTACAACTTCAAATCAACTAGCAGCTGACTTAGGAGAGTTAATTTTAAAGGCTGGGGGCAGACCAAGTTATAGTTTAAATAAATGTTCTGGAAATAAGGTAAAATTTTCTAATGGCACATATACTTTAAATTATGATGTTTGGACTATATATTGGAATAAACAAATCTATTCATGGATTTGCTACATGAATGTAGATAAGTCTTTTTATTATGATGATTTTGTTTATTGTGTAGAAGTTCCTGAATATAATACTTTATATGTTAGAAGAAATGGGAAGTGTTGTTGGAGTGGGAACTGTCGAACAACAACAGTACCATATTTTGACGATGACATACAAAAAGAGATAGAAAATACTAGAATGGCAAGAGATGTTGAAAGCGGTAAAAGTGTTAGAGTTGAAGATATTTCTTATAAAGAGTGGTTTGATAAATATGTTAAAGCTCCTAAAGATGAGGAAGAATATAATAATATTGTTAATATATTAGGGTATAAAGTTGTTGGAAATCTTGAGAAATACAAGGATATAAAGTATAATGATGGTGCAAGATATAAACAAATAAACCGTGAAGTAAATACAATGTGTATGATAGACGAAAAAGATTGGGCAGGATCTTATAAAGAAAAAATTAAAGACTTATATTATGAGTTTAGAGAAAAGGGTCATGAGCTTAGTATGCATGGTTTGGAAAGAACCCATAAACGAATACTAAAAGGCAAATTTACAAAAGATGAAGTTTTAGAAGTACTAAATAAAGACTTCAATAAAAGACAAATAGTTGATGATAGACCAGTCAAATTTTATAACAACATACAAGCTGTATACCTAGATGATGAAATAGAAATTCTTAATGTGTTATATAGAGGCAAAAACTGGAAGGAAGATGAGAAGTTATATGACTACAATAAATAATTTTTTTAAAGAAATTGAAAAGATATTATACGCAGAACCCTCTAAGGAAGACTGGGATTTATTCAATGATTTGGAAGACTATTTCATAGATAACAACGAGCCAATTTTTAAAGAGAGTGAGAAAATATCTGATTTAGGCTATGATATGCAAGATATCATAGCAGAGATGGGTTATATGGATGATTTCACAGAGTGCAGAAGAAAAATCAAAAAATTATATGATGAGATGAAAAAAGAATATTCTAAATAAAGAGCACATTAGCAGTTAAATGTTAGGAGTGCTTTTTTATTGGGGGTTTTTATGGCTAAAGATGATTATTTTGTGATTGTATGCTATGTTTTAAAATATTTATATGAATGTTTAAAAGCTGGGGTAATTCCAAAGGAGAATATTTTAAATCTCGATGTGTATCCTGTTGAAATAAAGGATAGTTATAAATTAAATATTTATAAAAATCTTTTAAAAGATGGATATATTGATGGAGTGGAAATAGTGGATATTCCAAGGCTTGGGTCAAGTGAAAATTTAGTTTATATTAGAAATTTAAATAAGGCGGTGATTAGTCCGAAAGGTATTGAATATTTAGATGAAAACTCTATGATAAAAAAGGCAATTAAAACATTAGAGATAATTTCAAATGTTTTGCCTTGGTAAAGCACACTGACAATTATGTTAGGTGTGCTTTTTGTTTGGAAGAAAAAAGAAAATTAATCGTAAGTAATCGTGAGGAAATCGTGCGAAAAACAGACACAAATCCAAGCGATTATTTTTTATGGCCAAAGTGGGAAGTGCGACAAGTTATTTATTTTGCACAAAGGGGTGGGGAAAAATAACTTGAAAGTTAGTCAACTGTAAAATGACGATTAGTAACTATGCGAAAATAGGAGGAGAAAATGTTAAGTAAAGAAAGATTACTAGAACTTGGGATTGAAGATGAGAAAGCCGAAAAAATACTTGAGGAAGTAAATAAAGACTATGTACCTAATTATAGATACAAGGAAGTCAAAGACAATTTAGACAGTTTAAATGAGGACATTAAAAAGAGAGATAAGCAAATTGAAGGCTTGAAAAAACACACTGGAAATAAGGAAGAGCTTGAAGCTGAAATTAATAAGCTAAAAGAGGAAAACAAAAAGGATAGAGAGGCAGCAGAGGGTAAGTTAAGTGCTATAAGAAAGGATAACGCAATAACAGAATACCTATATGGACAAAAAGTAAATAATATAAGTGTAGTAAGAAAACTATTAGATGCAGATAACATAAAGTACGAAGACAACAAACTAATAGGAATTGATGAACAACTTAAAACATTAAAGGAAGATGAAACGCTGAAATCTCTATTCAAGGAAACAAAAATGACTGGGGCAAATCCAAGGATACCTGGAGATAATCCTGAAAAGCCAAAGGGACTTTTTGATGTAGTAATCGGCAGAGAAGTAGATAATAAAGATTTTAATCCATGGGGATAATAGGAGGTAAGTATGTTAAACAAAAATTTATTATTTGAAGCCAAAACAAATATTTTAGTATACGCAGATCCATATGTAGCTATGACAGTTACTCTAAAAAAAGGAAGTGGAAAAGATATTGCAGGAAGAAATATCGTAAAGGCAGGTACTATTTTTCCGAAGAATGATGCGACAGCAAAGGGTATTATTTTATACGATATTGATGTAACAGAATCAGATGTGGAAGCACCGCTATTAATTGAAGGTTATGTTTATGAAAATAAATTGCCAGAACCAATTAATTCAGAAGCGAAGATGCCAGAAATTAAATTAGTGAAATAAGAAGGGGGAATTTTAATGCCACAAGAACTTACTAATGCGATTTTAAATTTAAGCGAGGGAAACCTTGACCTTAGAGAGTACGCAAGAACTAAACAAGAAGGGAATAATATAGGAAACTTTTTATTTCCAAATGTTAAGACTGATGATTTAAAGATTGAATATATTGTAGGTGGAAATCAACAGCCTGTTACTGCTGAAGTTTACGCTCCAGATACTAATACGAAGTTATCAACAAGACAAGGTTTGTATAAAAACATCTTAGATATGCTTTTGGTAAAAGACTCAAAGTCTATTACTGAAGATGAAATTGTTAAGCTTCAAAATCCAAGAACATCTGCAGAGGAGCAAGAGGTACTGAACAAGATATTTAACGATGTGGATTTAACTATTGAGTCAGTTTATAAAAGAATTAACATGATGAGATTTGAAATCCTACAAACAGGAAAGCTAACTCTTGATGAAAATGGTGTAAAGGGAGTGATTGACTACCATATGCCAGAAAGCCACAAGGAAGCTTTAAAAACTACTGCACGTTGGGGAGAAAGTGGAGCGGATCCACTAGGAAATCTTGATGCTTGGGTAGATAAAATAGTTGAAGATACTGGAGTAAATCCTACAAGAGCATTAATGGATAAGGCAACTTCAAGACTAATTTTAAATTCAGAAGCAGTGAGGAAGGGAATATATGGGGTAAATTCTTCAATCATTCCAAGTCTAACAAATTTAAATGACTTTTTAACTCAAAGAGACCTACCAACAATTGCAGTTTATAATGAAAAATATAGACTTTCAGATGGAACAATTATGCCACTTGTAAAACCTAATACAGTTATACTAATGCCAGATACAAAGCTAGGCAATACTAATTTTGGACTTACAGCTGAGGAAGTGGAATTGCCAGCTGTATCAAACTTAGATGTTAGAAATAAAGATTTTATTACAACTGTGATTTATAGAAGAATTGATCCAGTAGCAAGAATAACTAAATCAGTAGCAAGAGCAATTCCGTCTTTTGAAGCTTGCAATCAAGTTTTTGTTGCAACAGTAAAATGATTAAGCTTGATAATGTAAATAAAATTATTAAAGAGTTGGGTGGAAAGGAAATTGACGCTCAACTTTTTAATTTTATTCATGATGAGGTTTTAGATTTTTTAAGATGGGCTTGTTATAGGGAAGATTTTCCAGAAGATGCGAAAGGATCTATTGAATATTTTATTGCTATAAAGGCAATCCTAAGTAGAATGGAAATTGATGATTTAAATAAGGCAAATGAACCTATTAAAGATAGAAAAAGATTAGCTAAGTCAATTTCTATTGAAAACACTAGGGTTGAATTTGATGATAAAAGCGAAGAAGAAATAAGAGATGCTGTAATTTTAAATTATAAAAATAAGTTAAATTATTTGTTTAACAGTAGGCTTGAAATATTTTGCTCTAGATATAGGTGTTTAAAATGGTAATTGATTATGATTCTTATGGTAAAAATCTTTCACTTTTATTTGAGGATAGGGTAACTGCAATTTCTGTTGAAACTTATGAAGATGAAAAAACAAAGGTTACAAAGAGAAGAAAGGTTACTGTTGTTGATAATAAGCCTTGTAGAATTAGTTTTAATGTGTCTTCTCACAGTGACGATTTTATAGGTCATAGCGAGGCAGAGAGAAGAGATATTTTGACAACGGGGCATGATGTTAATATTCCAAAGGGGTCTGATGTAATAGTTACTAGATGTGATGGAAGCAGATACCATTATAAGTTTTCTGATACTCCTTCAATACATTTATCCCATAGGAGATATGTTCTTGAGAAGGTTGATATTTCATGAAAATTGATATTAAAGCTCTTAAAGATTATAAAAATAATTTAGATAAGTTTAAAAGTGTAACTAATGAAATTTTTATGGAAGCAGTTTATGAAGTTGCTACAAGAGTTTTTCAAGCTACGGTAAAAAACACTCCAGTTGATACTGGAGATCTTCGTGAGTCTTGGAATATTGATGATATAAAGAAAAAGGGTAGTGTTTACGAGATAGAGATTTCTAATAATTTGGAATATTCAACTTATGTTGAGTTTGGCCATAGAATTGTTGTCGGTGGAAATACTTTAGGTTGGAAAGATGGTGTTTTTATGTTAACTATTGCTGAAAAAAATTTAGAAAAAGTTATGGATAGAATTTTTCAAAGAAAGTTTGAAAAGAGGTTTAAAGAACTATGGTAGCTATTTTACAACCAGTAATCAATAGGCTTAAAGAGTTATTTCCAGATATAAAAATTGAAATCGATAGACAAAAGCAAGGGGTAGTTGCTCCTTGTTTTTTTATTAATCTTATTAGGACTGAGCTTATTAGACAATTTGATAATCGATTTTTCTTAAATAATACTGTAAACATCAATTATTTAAGATGTGATGAAGATGATTTGTTTAGTCTAGAAGAAATTAGATTTAAGCTTCTTATTGGAATGGAAGAGGTGAAGCTTAAAAATAGTGGTGTTACTTGTGAAAATCTGCAGACAAAAATTGTTGATGGTGACCTTGTAATGACCTTTGATTTAAATGTTTGGATGGAAAAAGTGAAGATACCTGATCCACTTATGAAAAGACTTAAACAGGAGGGTTTAATTAAAAATGAATAAAAGTAATAATGCTCCTACTTTTACTAAGGAGCAATTTTTAAATGCTAAGGAGCCAATAGGAAATGTTGATGCTCTCTATGCAATTTTAGAAGATGGTAAAGAATATACAAAAGAAGAAGTTTTAAAACTTTATGATGATTTTATGAATAGGGAGGTTAAATAATGGCTTATGGTGGTGGTACTTGGAATCCTCCAGTACAAAATAAAATGCTTTCTGGGACTTATATTTGTTTTTCTTCAAAAGCAAGACCTTCTAATATTTTTGGAGAAAGAGGTTTTGTTGCTTGTGGTTTAAATTTAAGTTTTGGTTTAGAAAACGAGATTATAACTGTTGAACCTTCAGATATTCAAAGACAATCTCTTGAACTATTTGGTTTGGAATATACAGATGAAGAGTTACTGCCTTTAAGAGAAATTTTGGCACATGCTAAGACTGCTTATATTTATAGATTAAATGGTGGCGGAGAAAAGGCAAAGGCAAATGTTGAATCTCTTACTATTACTGCTAAGCATTCAGGGACTAAGGGAAATCAGTTTGTTGTAATTATTTCAAATAATGTTGATGAAGAGGAAAAATTTGATGTAACTATTAAAATTGGAACTCTTAAAGTTTATGAAAAGGTTGCAGTTAAAGATATTGAAGATTTAAAGGATTGTCCTTATGTTGACTTTAAAGGAACTTTAACTAAGACAGTTGGTATTAATTTAACTGGTGGGACTAATGGAGTGGAAAATACAAAGTCACATACTGATTTTTTAGAAAAAGTTGAAAAGAAGTATATTAATGTAATTGCTTATGCAGGTACTGATGAAGCTATTAAAAGAATGTATAAGTCTTATGTTGAAAGAAGAGTTAATCTTGAAGGGGCATATTTCCAAGCTTGTTTGTATAATTTTGACGCCAATAGTGAACTTGTAATTAATGTGGCATCAAGGGCAAAGGAAAATGAAGCAGGCCTTGTTTATTGGGTAGCTGGTACTGAAGCGGGTTGCGAAATAAATAGGACTGTTGGAAATCATATTTACGATGGAGAATATACAATTGAGCTTAACATGAAACAAAGAGATTTAATAGCTGCTATTAAGAAGGGTCAGTTTGTATTTCATGAAGTAGATAATAAGCCAAGGGTTTTAAGTGATATTAATTCTTTTACTGATTTTAGCGTTAGAAAAAATGAAGATTTTTCAAAAAATCAAATTATAAGAGTTCTTCATCAAGTTGGAAACGATGTTTCAACTATTTTCAATACTAGATATCTTGATAAGGAACAAAACAATGAAATTGGTAGAAATATCCTATGGAATGACATATATAATCATGCACTTAAGCTACAAGGATTAGGTGCTATTACAGGTTTAGAGCCTGAAGATATTACAGTGGAACTTGGAGATTCTAAAGATTCTGTTTATTGTGAGTATTTAATTAATCCAGTTATGGCAATGGCAAAACTTTATATGCATGTAATTGTGGAGTAGGGGGTTATTAATGGATAAATTTTTAGAACGTGGCGATTTAATCAATGGCAGGTTTGGAGAAGCTGTTGTTGTAATTGATGGCAACAGGGAGTCTATGTTTTATTTAAAAAATATTACGGCAAAGATTGATATTGATAGAGAGACAATTCCTAGACTCGGAACTCCTATTGATTTAAGCGTTGGAGGAAGTGCTAAGGGTACTTTTACAGCTACTATGTATGCACATACTAAAGCTTTTAGAGAAGTTTTAACTAAATATATGAAGACTAGAAAGGAAACTTCTTTTGACATCTTTTTAACTCAAAATGATCCTAATTTTGACGGCGGAGAAGACAGAGTTATTTTGAAAAGATGTTATTTAAATGGTGGAGAGATTTTTAAATTGGATATTGAAAAATCTCATCTTGAACAAGAGATAGAAGGAACTTTTGAAGATATTGAGGAGAGATAAAGTGGAAAAGAATTTAAGTTATTTTATGCCAGAAGTGGCTAAGGAAAAAAGAGAAAATATTGATATTATTGTGTCAGATAGATTTGTTGATGAAGATGGGAACCCAATTCCTTGGAAATTTAGACTTTTAAGTGCAAAAGAAATTGATGAATTAAAGAATAATGCAATAGTAAAGAAAAATAAAAGTCTTTTAAAAGTAGACACTAAAAAAATAATCATTGATACTATTTCAGAAACTATAATTTATCCTAATTTAAAGAGTGAAGAATTACAAAATGCTTATGGTGCAATGAATATTTCTGAACTCTTGGACAAGATGCTTGAAGGTCGAGAATATGAAAGATTTACTGATAAGCTTATGAAGGCACAGGGATTTATGGACGATCCTGATGTAATTATAGGTGATGCAAAAAACTAATAAAGAGCGAGCCACTTTTAAGGTTCGCTCACAATTTGTTTTGGGAAACTAAGGGAAATATAAAAATTGAGGATTTTTTATCTATGGATAGTGGTCTTCAAACTTTATATATTGCAAGTTTTTTGTTTAGAAATGAAGAAATAGAAAAGGCTAGAAGGAAGGTGAAGGCATGAGTTTAAAAACTACAATTTCAATGATTAATAATGTAAGTCCAGTTCTTACAAATATTATTGAGTCAATGAATATGGTTATTTCTTGCGCATATAAACTAAATGACTCAACGGATAACATGATTGATGTGTCTTCTCTTGATGCTTCTTTAGCTTCTCTTAGAAATGCTCAATCTGAACTTGCAAATATGGAAAATTTTACAGCTAACCTTGAAAATGAGCATAGAAATTACAATGATACAGTTAGCAAAAGTGAAAGGCTTTTAAGTGGAATTAAGGGAAAAGTAATTGGAATTATTGGAGCTTATGCAGGACTTCAAAGTATTAAAGCTTTTACTAATTTAGGAGATGAGCTCACAAGTATTAACTCAAGGCTTAGTTTTATGTTGGGAAAAGAAGAAAAACTTTTTGATGTTCAATCTAGAATTGCACAAGCTGCTAAAAGCTCTAGAACTAATTATAAGAATATGGCTGATTCCGTTGCAAAGCTTACAATGCTTGCTGGAGATGCTTTTAGTGGACTTGAAGAAGCTACTAAATTTAGTGAAATTTTGAATAAAAATTTTAAGGTTGGCGGTGCAAGTGCAGAAGAACAAGCGGCTGCGATGTACCAACTGACACAGGCAATGGCTTCTGGTAGGTTGCAAGGTGACGAATTTGTATCCATAAGAGAAAATGCTCCACTACTTGCACAAGCAATAGCTAAGACAATGAATGTAAGTATGGGCGAGTTAAAAGAACTTTCAAGTGAAGGCGCAATTACAGCTGATGTTATTAAAAGAGCTATGTTTGAGAGTGCAGATGAGATTGAGACAAGATTTAAGAAGATTCCTAAAACTTTTTCTGATTTAAAGACAGAACTTATAAATACACTTATTTTAAGTTTACAAAAGCCACTTTCTAATCTTACTAATTTTATTGATACAGAGTCTTTTCAAAATCTTTTTAATGGTCTTATAAATGGGGTTATGATATTTTCTCATTTTGTTGGAATAGGCATTGATTTATTTATAAAGGGTTTTGAACTTATGGGTAATGCTATTACCTATGTTGGCCCGCCATTACTTTCGCTTATATCAATGTTTTTATTTTACAAGGGTATTGTACTTGCACACAATGCTATTGCTTCTGCTTCTGCTGCTATTCACTTTATTATGGCAAGAGCTATGAGTTTATATGCTATAGCTACTGGAAAGGCGACGGCTATTCAAGGTGGTTTTAATGCTGCACTTCTTGCAAGTCCATTATTTTGGATTCCTACAATTATAATTGGCGTTATTGCACTTATTTATGGAATTGTAGCTGCTATTAATAAGGTTACTGGTTCAACTTATAGTGCAACTGGTTTAATTGTTGGAATTGTTCAATGGGCAGGAGCAACAATTTTAAATATTGCTATTGGTCTTATTAATGGTCTTATACAACTAATGTATGCTGGGTTTGCCAGTCCTTTTATATCAATAATAGAGTGGGTTTTAAATGTTGCAAAAGGTGGATTTGATTCTTTTGGTGATGCCGTTAAGAATTTAATTGGAAATATTATTTCTTGGTTTTTAGATTTAGGAAAAGTTGTAACAAAAATAATCGATGCTATTTTTGGGACTGACTGGACAGGTGGTCTTGAGGAATTGCAAAATAAAGTGCTTGGTTGGGGAAAAAATGAAAATGCGATAACTCTTGATAGAGAAGTTTCTGGAATAGAAAGAATCGAAACTAAAAAATGGTTTAATAAGGGCTATGCATGGGGAGAAGATAAGGCTAAGTCAATTAAAAGTTTAATAGGTCAAAAGAAATTTGAAAACAGTCTTAATTCCACTGACTTTTTAAATATGGATGATTTATCTAATCCTCTCGATGAAATTGCTGAAAATACTAAGTCTATGAACGAAAAAATGAAAGATAATGATTGGGAAAATAATAATTTATCTGCTCTAAAGGGATTAATGGAGACTAGGGCAATAAGTGATTTGTCCAAGGGAATAAAGCTTGAAGTACACAATCAATTTACTGGTGATATAAAAAGTGATGTTGATGCGGAAAAGATTATTGATGAAGCAAATAAAAAATTGTTAAAAGACCTAATTTTATCAATTAATGGAGGTTGATTATGAGCAAAAAACCTTATCAACTATATATTGATGGAATGGAGATTCCAATAACTCCTGCTAAGATAAAAAATAAAATACCAGGGCAAAATGATTTTTATGATTTAGTTAATGGTGAAACTTATACTGTTTTAAGAAAAAGTAAATTAGCTGAATATTCTTTTTCTTTTTATGCTTTTTCTGATGAGCATGAGGGAGTAGACTTATATATTCCACAGCAAGAAATTATAAGCAAATTAGAGGAGTTAAAGAAAGAAAAGAAAATTTTTGAATTTGTTATTTTAAGAATTACATCAGATCCAAATCTTAGAAATTCTATTTGTAAGTACATGACCCTAGAAGATTATGTAATTGATGAAGATAGTAAAATTGGAACTAATATTTTAATAGATTTGACATTAAAAGAGTATCAACCACTTAAGACAGTTAAGCTAAAAGATACTGGGAGCAGTACTGATAAAAGACAGGTCAATAAAATAGTAAAAACTGCTATTGCCGCTATTCCTTTAACTGTTCCTGTTGTAGCCAAGACATTTTTCAATCCTAATAATGTATATAAACTAGTTAGGGGAATAAAAAATGAAGCAAAATAAAAAGATTTATCAAATATTTATTCAAAACAATGGAAAGATTTATCAGCCTGTAATTAAAGGTAAGGTTACTATTAAATGGGAAAGAGGATTTAGGGCAGGGATTTTAGAGTTTGATGTCGTAAAAGATGAAATTATTGACTATCAAGAGGGCAATCCCGTAAGTTTTAGTATTGATGGCAAGACTGTTTTTAAGGGATATGTTTTTAAAAAGAGTAGAGATAAAAGGCAAGTGATTTCTACTGTTTGTTATGATCAAATAAGATATTTAAAGTCAAAAGACACTTATCAGTATTCTTCAAAGTCTATGAGCGATTTGTTAAAACAAATTTGCAGTGACAGAAATTTGCAAATTGGGGAGATTGAAGATTCTTCATACAAAATACCTAAGAGGCTAGAAAAAAATCAAGAGTACTTGAATATGATAAAGGTGGCAAATGATATTACATTATCTCAAACTGGAAAGATTTTCACACTTTTTGATGATTGTGGAAAAATTTCTCTTAAATCTGCTGATAAAATGATTGTGGACTGTCCAATAAGTTATGACAATATTGTTGACTTTTCTTATGAAACAAGTATTGATGATGGAACTTATAATAGAGTTGTTGTTTATTTAATTGATGATGACGGAAGGTTGATAAAAAAAGTTGTAAAGCAAGATGAGAAAAACATTGCTAAGTGGGGAGTGCTTGAGTACACTATTACCACTAATAATGGAGAGGATATTGAAAATAAAGCTTCACAAATTTTAGAGGTTTTAAATAGAAAATACAGAAGTCTTACAATAAAAAATGCTGTTGGGGATATTCGTGTTCGTGCTGGTTCTGTTATTCCTGTTGAGATGATGGCTATTGGAGATATTAATATAAATTCTTATATGCTTGTTGAAAAAGTTACTCATACTTTTTTTGATGATGCTCATTTTATGGATTTAGAAGTTATGAATAAGGATATTCAAAAGATTGGCGATGTTGATGGCATTATAAGTGACAAGGAAAAACAAAATAAGAGATATAGTGTAAGTGATTCTAAGAATATTAGAAAGGCTACAACAAAGGCTAAAAAATTAGATGGTGCTACTGAATTACAAATTAAGGATTTACCTAAGGCTAATAATAAGAAGATGCAAACAATAGTAAATAAAGCAGAAAGTATGATAGGAACAAGAGCTTATAAAGGTAAATGTCAAGGGTTTGTTAGGGTATGTTATGAATCTGCTGGTATACATGGAAGTGCTGGAAGTGCAAAAACTGCTGGAAATAAATGGATAGTAAGCACAAGTAAAGACAATATTCCAGTTGGAGCTGCTGTTTATTTTAACAGTCCATATTCGCCACAATTTGGGCATGTTGGAATTTATGTAGGAGATGGAATGATGATTGATGCAACTGATACAACTGTTAAAAAAAATAAGATTGGTGGTTGGTGGAAACACTACAGAGGTTGGGGATATCAAGGAGGTGTGGTCCCTAAGTAATGGAAATTTTTGATTTAAAGGGTGCTATTGATGAAATAGTTAATCAAAATTTAGGTAGAAGAATGAATTCTGAAATTGTTTATTGCAAACTAGTCTCTCTTAATCCTCTTGATTTTATCCCTGAAAATGATGATAAAGTACACATTAAAGAAGAATTTTTAGTTGTTCCAAAGTATAGACCTTTTACGAGTAAAGATTTAGGAAAGAAGTTTGTTCTTATTTCTAATGATGGAGGGCAGACTTATTTTTACTTGTACGAAGCATCGGATCCTCAAGGGTCAAATGGCATTGCTTACCATTTTGAGGGAAGCCATGAGTTTGTAAATGGAAAGATGAGTTGCTCTTTGCATGGGACTTGTCCTCATGGCGAGGTGTTGGTTACGCATGGAACAGTAGAATCTTATAAAGGAAAGATTAAAGATGAGATGCACAAAAATCACATAAATGATTAGAGGTGGTTAAATGATACCAGAGTTAAATAATGAATATGAGTATGGTGATGAGATTGAAATAATTCCACAGCCTTCTTTTACTCATAAGATGTGGATTGAGGAAGAAAGGGTAAAAAATTATATTTATGATGATTTAGAAGCGCTAAGGCAGATGATTTATAAATGTATTAATACTGAGAGGGGTATTTATCCAATTTATCCTAATTTTGGAGTTAAGAAGGAAGATTTATTTGGCAAAAGAAAGGAATATGCTTATATAGTTTTAACTAGAAGGATTACTGATGCCTTGATGTTAGATGATAGAATTGAAGATGTTTTTGATTTTTCCTATGTGACTGAATGGAGCAAAGGAGATAGTCTTGGTATGAAGTTCAAAGTAAAAACTATTTTTGATGAGAAAGAAATTGATATTGAAGAGGTGATAAGAATTGGCTAGGGGAATTTATGAGCCTATGTTTGATGATAATTCTTTTGAAAATGTGCTTGAAAGAAATTTAGATAGAATTTCTGATGAGTTTGATAAAAGAGAAGGCTCTGTTATTTATGATGCTATTGCTCCTATGGCAATTGAAATCTCTCTTTTATATTCTTATTTAGATTTTTTATTTAAAAATGCTTTTGGAGATACTGCCAATAGATATTGGCTTATTGAGAGGGCTAAGGAAAGAGGTATTGAACCTTATAAGGCTACTAAGGCTATTATAATAGGAAAGTTTGATGCAGAACTTAATATTGGCGACAGATTTTTTATTGATGATATTTATTACACAGTTTCTAAGCTTCAAAGGGAAGATAAGGGGCTGTTTTTTTATGAGCTTATTTGTAATGAAGCAGGGACTATTGGGAATATAGAGGGCGGAAAGTTAACTCCTACTAAAACTATTAGAAACCTTAAATTAGCAGAGATATATAAATTGGCAATACTTGGCGAGAATGAAGAAGATACTGAAGATTTTAGACAGAGGTATTTTGAATCTATTAAGTCTATGGCTTATGGGGGTAATATTGATGATTACAGAAAAAAGGTAAAGGCTATTGATGGTGTTGGTCTTGTAAAAGTTATTCCAGTTTGGAATGGTGGTGGTACTGTGAAGATTATTATCACAGATCCAGAGTTTAAAGAACCTACACCGGAACTTATTTCTAAAGTTCAGGAAATTATAGATCCAATACCTTTTCATCAAAAAGGAGTTGGAGTTGCTCCTATTGGTCATTATGTGACAGTTGTTGGTGCTAAGTCTAAGAAAATAAATATTACTTGTGGAATTTTAAAATCTCGTGAGTCTAATTTAGAGGATATAAAAAAAGAGATTAAAAAAGATATTGAAGAATATTTTAAAGTTCAGAGGAAGATGTGGGCGACTTATGAAAAGATTGATTCTAATATTTATGTTGAAAATGATATTAGATTAGCTAAAATCACTAGTATTATCTTAAATATATCTGATGTAATTGATTATGACACTATTAGGTTTACTGATACGGATAAAAAAGTATTTGAGCTTTCTGAAGATGAACTTCCTGTTTTAGGAGATGTTGTTGTTACAGAGGTTAGAAATGGATAAAAAATATAATGTTGATGTAAATAATGTTAATCTACATGAGTTGGAAGATGTGATTTCTATAAGTCGTGATGTGGATATAGGTAAGCACTTGCCACAAGAGGTTATTGGAAAGGGTGCTGAATTTACTGAAATAAGAAAAAATGAAAATATTGAACTTTCTAATTTGTGGGCAAGGCTCAACAAGATAATGGAAAATCTTTATATCCAGTCTGCAGGAAAGAAAGGTTTAAGTGCCTATCAAAGATTAATAGATGATGAAAGCATAAAGGGAGATTTGGAAGAACAAAGAAAAAAGATTTATATTCTTTGGAATATGGATAGAATCTGGACACATAGAACTTTTGAACAGTGGCTTGATGTATATCTAGGCAAAGAGAATTACAAGTTATCTCTAGATTATGATAAGTACGCAGTAACTATTGATGTGAGGGTAAAAGAATCAATTTATTTTGAACTTGACGATTTTAGGTTACAAGTTAGGAATATAATTCCTGCAAATTTGACACAGTTTATTAAAATAATTTTTGTAAGAGACCAGACTATTTACTATGGTTTATATGCTCAAAAGGCTAAGCATTATAAAGTTTTGCCTAACAAGTTAGAGGATATGAATTTTAAAAATCCTATCTATATGGGCATGGCGGCTTATCATAAAAAAATTAAGAGAGTTGCAATTATGCCAGAGGTTTGGACTTTAAATGATGAAGATATGTTTTTGGAAGTAGAAGATGGAAGCGGGGTGCGCATGAAGTATGACAGATAAAATTAACGATATAAATCAAAAATTTAAGGGCAAGAAACTTCTTGCTTTTGATGAAACAACGGGGCAGTTTGCAATGGTATCTCCACATATCTTGACAAGTACAGTCTATACAGAAGAAGGTGTGCCTCTTGATGATTACTTAGGTTTTAAACCTCAAGATTTAATAAATAAAGTTGATGATATTTTAAAAGATGCTCCTAAGGATTATGATACTTTTAAAGAAGTTGCGGCAGAACTTAATAACAACAAAGATAGCATTGTAGAGATTTTAAGGGCTATATCAACTAGAGTAAAAAGACCTGAGGGAGGAAGAGAGGGTCAAGTATTAAAGCTTGATGATAAGGGGCAATTTATTTTTGCTGATGATAATGACACAATTTATAATCATCCCGAAACTCATCCTGCCAGCATGATAACAACTGATAATACAAGGCGATTTGTTACAGATAGTGATAAAGAAAATTGGGATGGGAAGCTAGATCAGTCTGCTATTATAGACAGTGATAGTAAAGCTAGCAAAGATACAGTTTTTAATTCTGAATATATGAAGCTACTATTGGATAATATAGGAAAAGAATTAAATAAGAAAGCATATAAAGTACAAGGTAAAGGTCTTTCTACTAATGACTATGACAATAAGGCTAAGGAGAAAGTTGATGCTATACCAAAAAATCCTAAATATACTGACACCACTTATGATTTAACATCCTATGCTAAGAGTAAGGACATAGAAGAAACTTATGCAAAAATAACTACTCTTATGGAGTTAAAGACTGCAATAGAAAGGGAACTTGCAAAGTATGAATTATCAGAAAATGTTGAAACATCTTTTAATTTATTAAAAAGTGAGTTGGACAAAAAAGAAAGTACTATCCACAAGGGAGGAGTCAACGGATACGCAGCACTTGATGACAATGGGAAAGTACCAGAAGAGCAACTACCAGAAAAGGCTATTAGAGAGTATGACCTAACACCTTATGCAAAGAGTGAGGATATCAAAAAGACCTATGCAACTAAGCAAGAGGTAAGTGCTGGTAAGCTTGATTATACTGCAGAAAATATTGCAAATAAGGGAAAGGCTAATGGTTATGCAAGTCTAGGCGATGATGGAAAAGTTCCTGCTGACCAGTTGCCAAGTTATGTAGATGACGTGTTGGAATTTGAAAGCAAGTCAAAGTTTCCAAGTGCAGGAGAAAAAGGGAAAATCTATGTAGACTTATCCACAGAAAACATATATAGATGGAGTGGAAGTATGTATACAGAAATATCTCCAAGCCTTATAACACAAGCTGAAATTAAAAAGCTACAAGGTATAGAAGACGGAGCAGAGAAAAACAATGTAACTCAAGCTATGATAGAAAAATGGAACAATAAGTGGGATAGTGCATATGGTAAAGATATATCTAGGGCAAAAACAGATGGATATAACACATCTAATGTTTGGCAGAGTATATCTTCAACTAGAGATTTAGAAGACTGGATTGGCGATTTTGATAAAAGAACTAGAGAATTAAAAGATAATCTCGATAAAAAACCAGAAGTTGTGGAGATGAGCCTTACAGACTACAACAACTTGACGACTAAAAAGTCAAATATTATTTATGCAGTTTATTAGGTGATGATATGGATTTTTTAAGAACTAAAAATGTTTTTTATAAGGGAAAGGAAATCAAAAAGCTATTTTACGGAGAAAATATAATTTGGTCTAAAATGAGAGGAGAATTTTCTAAGGATTTTAAAAATCTCAAAGAAGATGAAAACTTTGAGGGGATATATGATATTAACAAAAAGGGATTTGTTATTTAATAGGTATTTACAGTATATTATATGAGTATTTTTAGTATAAATTTTAGGATTGATTTAAAATAAAATGTACGTTATAATGTACTTGGTGATTATATGAGTAATATTAATGCGACAAATTTCAGAGCAAATCTTTTTGAATATTTAGATATGGCTGTATCTTATGGTGATGTTATAAATATTAGCACAAAGAACGGAAATGCCATTGTCATTAGTGAGGATGATTACAGAGGACTTTTAGAAACTGTTAATCTATGTTCCATTCCAGGCATGGAAGATAAGTTAGTCCATGGCAAAAATGAGCCTTTAGATGAGTGTGAAGAGTTTGAGTGGTAATTATAAGATTTTAATTACAAAAGATGCAAAGAAAGATAAAGAGAAGATTGAAAGCATTCCAAGTTTAAAAAAGAATGTTGAAAATTTAATAAATGTGATTAAAGATGATCCATATAAGAATCCTCCTAGGTATGAGAAATTAAAAGGTAATTTAGAAGGGTTATACTCTAGAAGAATTAATAACAAGCATAGACTTGTATATCAAGTTTATGAAGATGAGAAAGTTGTTAAAATAGTCAGTATGTGGAGTCATTACGAGTTTTAGAGAAGCGCAGGCTTCTCTTTTTTAATGAAAGAAAGGAGAAGAAATGCAAAGAGGAAGATTTTATCTCACTGAAAAAGGGCGAGACCTCTTGGCTTATTGTCAAAGTGGAGAGCCTTTAAACTTTACAAGAGCAGCAATTGGCAGTGGAAAAATTGAAAATACAAGTGCTCTTTTTAAGATGGACACTTTAGTTCAGGAAGTTCAAGAAGTCGACATTAGAGGTATTAAGGCAAATGGCGACGGAACAAGCACAATATCACTTGCAATTACAAATAATAAAACGAAGAAAGGTTTTTTAATGAGTGAAGTTGGTTTATTTGCTCAAGACCCTAGAAAGGGAGAAATCCTATATGGAGTTGCATATTATGAAGACCACGCTGATTATATACCAGTACACGACCAAGAAATGGTAGAAATCTCTATGGATATAATCGTAGTAGTTGCAAATGTGGATAATATAAATATTAATATAGATAGGTCAATGATTTGTGCAAGTCAGCTTGATTTAATGGATTTAGCAGGTAGGGGAAGAACAAACCAAACTGTAAAAGGAAATTGGGACTTAATACAAGACCTTGCCCTTAAAATTGCAGCAATGGGAACAGCAGTACACACAGATACAAGGTATAACAATTTTAAGGTTGATTTTAAACAATTAGAAGGTACAGAACAATTTGAAGGTATTTACGACCAACAAATGGCACGTTTTGTAATATAGGAAAGGAGTGATAGAATATGACAGCTTATAGATGGGGGAAATTTGAAAAAGAACAAAAGTCATTTACAAAGACAGCAGTCATAAAAGAAGTTCCGTATAGAGCTTCTGGCAGGTGTGTTGCACTGTTAGAGTCAGAAAGTTGGATAGAACCAGGTGAATATAAAGGGACAATCTATGTAGAACGTCCTGTTTTTGGAAGACCTGACTATGATTTTTACGCTCAAAAAGAATTATTGACAGGTGATAAACATATAATTGAAATTAATTATTGCGAAAAAAGAGAATATACAGATTTTATAAGGTATTTGGGTTATGGAAGAATAAAGGAAAAAAGGGTTAGTTATTATTATTCTAAAGGTCCAAAAATAGGTACAGTAACCTCTACAAACAGAAACGCATATCCAAATGACGGAGAAAGTGGCGACTACTGGTATGTATATGAAGGTATAGCAAATCAAACTCCAAGTATATCAGGACAAGATGAGGATTTAGGAGGTTTTAAAGCACCTTTTAAAAGAGTGTTTTCTGTAAATGACCCAGACAATAACGAAACTTTAAATGTAATTGTAAAACTTAATTCTGCTACGATTAGGACAATAAACAATGTAACAAAAGGAGAGTCGTATGAGATTGACATTGATAAGACAAAATTTGATGAGTTAGAACTCAACAAAACAAATACCATTGAAATTACAGTATCTGATTCTAACGGAGCATCAGCTATAAGAAGATATACCTTTAAAAAGGTAAATTCTAATCCAGTTGTAACTGTAACAAATTCTAATATGGGTGAGCAAAACAAACCTTTTAGCTTTAACTTTAATGCAAATGACCCTGATGGCGATGAAATCACAGTCAAGGTATATATTGATGATGTGCAAATTAAGAACTTAGGGCAAGTTACGAAAAATCAAGACATACAAGTTACCATTAATAAACTTGATTATGCCAAATTACAAAATGGAGAGCATAGAATTAAAATCGAAGCGACTGATTCTTATAGTGCTAAAGGTATAGGGTACATTACTTTTAGTAAAAATATTAATTATTGCTGGTATAGACTAACAAAAGAAGTAGATGCCCAACCATCAGCAATTGTAACAAATGTACTTGCAGAATTAGCTACTGGTGCAAAGATGACAGTAAAAGTATCACTAAATGCCAAGGATACTAGTCCAACTTGGGAAGTGGTGCCTGATGAATTAATAGGACAGAAATATAACTTTAAGACTAAAACAAAAACAGCTGATAAGTGGTGTATTGGTGTAGACATAAGAATAGATAGAGCAGACACACCTGAGGGAAAGACATCATACTTCTATGGTTTTGTTGGAGCATATATGTAGGAGGTAAAAATGGCAATAGAATTTATAAATGAAAAATCTTTAAAAGAGTTGCAAGAGGCAGATAATTCTAAGGCAATCCTAGAGGAGTTAAAGACAATAAATAAAGCAAATTTGGCTTTAGCTGAAGCGGTGGCAACAAATTATGAAACAAATTTAGAGAGAGCTGAAAAGACAGATGAAGTATTGGCGACAATTTATGAAACTATTTTAGGGGGTAAAGAATGATTGATTTATATGTTAGATTAGTTATAAATGGAAAAAGAACTTGTGATGTGAATAATAAAGAAGTTAGGCAAGTACCTAAGCATTTAAGAAATGCAGTTATAGCAGAACTTAAAGCACAAGGATATGATGAAAATGGCAAAGAAATCAAATAGTGTATTAATTGGATTTGCAGTAGCAAGTCTTTTTTTATACAAATTTTTAATTAAAGGGGGTGTAAATATGCTAGATCTATACGTTGGATTAGTTTCAAGACAAAGAAGAACTTGTAATCCTGAAAACAAAAAAGTTAGACAAGTACCAAGTATTTGGAGAGAAGCAGTTCTTGAAGACTTAAAGGCTCTAGGACTTGATGCAGACGGTATGCCAGTTGAAATTGACGGCTAAAGAATGTAAAATATGTATGAGGACATACAGATGGTTCGCCCAATAATTTTATTGGGAGGTGTTACAATGGGCTTATATGAAAAAATATCTTTATTGATAGCTTTCATTAGCTTAATTGTAACCATCCTATCACTTTTTAAAAAAGATTAGGAAATAAAATACCACCTGTATCGTTACTACTGGTGGTATAGAAATATAACCTGTAGGACGAACCGTCTTAATACCCATAGGGCACGAGTCGGTGTCCTCATTTATTAATATTATACCACAATTAAAAAAATTTAAACAGATAGTCTTTAGGCTATCTTTTTTATACTCAAAAGAAGGTTGCTAATGGAACAAAATATAAAAGATAAGATTAAAACAAATATTGATTTACGTGTTAATACGTGGTAAAATATATTTGTCAGGAGGTAGGTATACATGCCGATGACACAAGATGAAATGGTCAAGCTGCTAAAAAAGAATGGTTTTGAAGTAGTTAAAGGAGGAAAGGGCAGCCATATTAAAATGACAAAGCCTGGACTGAAAAGACCAATTATCATTCCACATGGAGAACTCCAAAAGGGTACTGAACGTGGAATCCTAAAAGAGGTGGGGCTTTAATAGCCCTGCTCCTTATATAAGAGAGGTGGTAATTATGTTAGTTTCTTATCCGGCGATATTTTATTATAGTCCAGAAGAAAAAGGTTATTATGTTTATATGCCAGATATTGAAGGGGCAGGAACTCAAGGCGATTCAATTGAAGATGCTTTATTAATGGCTAGTGATTATTTGGGAATTATGGCAAGTTCAATTATAGAAAATGGAGAAACACTTCCAAAAAAATCAAACATAAGCGACTTGTCTGTTGAAGATAATTTTCCATTTAAAGACGATGATGAATTTAATAATTTTTATGATTATTCTAAATCTTTTATTTCTCTTGTTTATGTTGATTTAAAAGATTATTTAGGAAGTCAGGAGCTTGTTAAAAAGACATTATCTATCCCAAAGTGGAGCAATGATCTTGGAAATAAATTGAATTTAAATTTTTCCAAGCTTTTGACAGAAGCTATTGTAAATATCGCCAAAAATTAAAAATTTAAAATTAATGCAAAAACACTCTTTTTTAAGGGTGTTTTTTTAATGGAAAGGGTGAGTTAATGGAAAATGAAAAGATAACGGATCATGAAATAAGAATCTCAAAGTTAGAAGAGAATGACAAGACGCAGGACAAGCGAATAGAAATGCACGGAAAGCAAATCGATGAACAAAAAGAATTAAGCAGAAGGCAAGACTTAAATATAGAGATTATAAAAAAGGATTTATCAAACATAGATAGGACAACAAAAAAGACAGATGACAAGTTAGACAGGTTATATAATGAAAGACTTTCAGACCAATACATTAAACCAAATGAGAGAACAAAGAATTTTATAGATGCAATAATAAAAGTAGCTATTGGCATTTTTATAGGTGCATTTATATATTTTCTGTTCCCAATGCTTAAATAGGAGATGATATTAATGTTAGATAAAAATAAAGTAGAGCAGTTTATAAACGCTGCTATGAAATATAAGGGAGATAATTATTCGCAACCTAGACGTATGCAGAAAGGATATAGTGACTGTTCATCACTTATTTATAAAGGATTAAGAGACGCTAAACTTTTAGACTTATCAAAGACAGACAGAACTATCTCAACTAAATATATATTAGATGGAGATCCACGTTTTACTGAAATTCCTAAAAAAGAACTACAAAGAGGAGATATCCTATGGGGTGGAGAATACAGAGGAAGTAAATGGGATGGACACGTTGCAATTTATCTTGGAGATGGTAAGACATTAGAAGCTAGATACAAAGAAGGAGTTTGCATTTATGTTAATCGTGCATATTTTAAAAAGGTTTATAGGATAAAGACATTAATGCAAGGAACAGAAAAGAAAGAACCAATTGTTAAAGCAACTCCGCAACCAAAGCCAGTATATAATTATTTAACTATTATGGGCAAAAAAAGTAAAATAAGCCCTCAAGTAATAGACGGTGTTTCATATGTGCAATTAGGAAGTATGATGGTGCCAGTTCGCAAGTTCTTTGAAGAATTAGGATATGATGTTAAATGGACAAGAGAAAAAGGAATAGAAATAGAATAAAAAGTCAATACAGTAAATTTATAGTTACTCTAGTTATATTGTTAAATATTTTATTTACTGTTATCGTACTCTTTATTTTTGCAAAAACAGGAACAGAGCCAAGCACTTTAATAGGAGCTTGGTTTTCATTTACCACAGTTGAACTATGGAGTTTATCAAGAATAAAGAAAAAGAAAATAGAAAAAGAAATACATGAAATAAAAAGTCAAAATGACGAATACCAAGGAGGCTAAAAAATGACTATAAATAATATATTTTATGTGATTTTAAGTATTATATCAGTTTTAATTACAGGAATTTTAATCCCTTATTTAAAAAATAAAAACGCACAAAACAAAACAGAAAATATTTTAAGTTCAGTAGAAATTGCAGTAAAGGCAGCAGAGCAGATATACAAAGAATCAGGAAAAGGTGAATTAAAAAAGGAATATGTATTAAGACGCTTGCAAGAAATGGGACTTAAATTATCAGAAAAAGAACTTGATGACATGATAGAAGCAAGTGTATTAGAATTAAACAAATGGAAAAAAGAACTGAAAAATTAATTGGTTAATGTAATTGAAAAGTAAGGACTTAATAAAAAAGGTTCTACTTTTAGCAGAACCCAAATTTAATTATAGCCATATAAATCTTAAAAATTTTTACACCAAAACTTACACCAAAATTAAAATTATGCACTGGAATATGCGTATTTAGTGCGATTCATTGAATTAGGATTCAAGCCCACCTTTAGCACCAACATTATCCACACGATTCAACATCTTTAATTTTATAGTAAAGGAGCCATCTTTAAAATATATACTATCTATAAAGGCTTTTAGTATCGTTGATTGTTCCCTTGGTGTAAAGTTATAGATGCTATCGTGTGAATTTAAAAAATCTCTAATTTGTTTTTCAAGCGGTTGGAGATTTATTTTTTTGCTTTCATTTTTTGAAATGGATTCTGTTAAAGTTTTCTTTTTGTTTTCCAATTCATTTAATTTTTCTTGTACTGTAGGAGATGAGATTCCATTTAAAATTGCATTTAAAATGTTGCCTAACTGTTTATTTATTTCTTGTAGTTCTTTTTTTAGTCCAGCAGTTTTATCAATTTTAGTACCTGATTTATTTAAAAATAACATCATTGATTCTAGGACTTCATCTTTATTATGCTTTGTAAAAATTACGTCATCAAAACAATCTAGTACCTGCTTTTCTATCTTTTCTGCTCTTACAGATACCGACTTACAGGTACGTGTCCTTACTCTATCATTACACTTGTAGTAATGGTAGATAGTTCCATAAGAGTTTTTAAGTTTATTCCCTGACATAGGAGATCCACATTATGCACAGAATAATAAACCTGTTAGGATGTAGTAGTGACTGTTTGCAATGTTTCTTGGAAGGTGTTTATACTTTTCTATCCTTAACTGTGCTTTATCCCATGTAGCTTGGTCTAAGATTGCAGGGACTCCATTTTCAATATAAATCATATCTTTTTTATCCTTCTTTTTTCTATGGTAATTTCTTTTTTTGGCAAATCCGTCATAGTCCTCTTTACTGTAGACATAAGTTCCTATATATTTTTCATTTCTTAAGATCTCAAAAAAACTATTCCTAGTAAAGTTTTTACCTGTTTTTGTTTTATATCCCTTTGAGTTTAAATAATCCATAATATCTTTATAGCTATGATTATTTCCACACATTGATAAACAAGAGGAATGTATTATAAAGTTACTATATAAGTAACAAAACTAGGGAGATTTTTTTGAATATTATCAACTTAAAAAGTTTGTCTACAAAAAATATTAACGAAAAGAAATTTAATAAAGAATTATCTAACATTTCAGATAATGATTTGTTAGCACATTTAACAAGTGTTAGACTAGTATAGTTAGTAAAAAGTTTAGTTTTTTAAACTTGAATTGAACTAAGCAATTGTAATAATTTTGTTGAGATGATTATAATAAATAAAAAGGGAGTGGCAATGGCAATGAAAAATTAACACAAGAAAAATAAGAATTGAAATGAAAAGAAAGGGCTACACATACAGAAAGTTAGCTGATGAAATGGGAATTAGCATTAATTATGTGTATGAGCTTGTTAAAGGTAATAGTGGAAATATAAAAAGAATTAATGATATGAGAAAAATATTAGGAATTTAAAAAGTAACACTGGGGAGTGTATGAAATGAAGACGATGTTAAGTCCTAAAGAATTAGGCGAAAGATGGGGTTATTCTACCTCAAGTATTGATAGATTAGAAAAAAGTGGAGTAATCCATAGAGTTAAAGGGTTTGATGGAGTTAGATTTTCCATTAGAGAAATTGAAGCTATTGAGGCTTTAGGAAGAAAGGATTTAAATGAAATTTCTATTATTGATTTCAAAAGAATGGAAAACGAAAAAAACTATTGGAAGAATGAGTATTTGAAGCTTAGAAATGCGATTAGTCAAAGTGCTAATGATTTAGTTAAGGTGCTAAGTGATGGAGGTGTAAAAAATGAAGATTTTTAGTTGCAATATATTCCGATATACCTTCGAAGGTTCATAGGAATTTTAATTATGCTTTAGACAATTAAGTTATTGAATATCACGATTATGAAAAGGGTTAAAGGTTATTAGATGAACCGATTATAAATTTTACTCAAGCAATAGTAGATGACACAATAAAAACAAATACTGTTTTCAATGTAAGTCTGGACTTAGCATTAAAATAGTTAGAAAATAGATTGGAAATTGTTGCGATTAGTGTAAAAAGCTACGTATAAAAGAATACTAATGATTTTAAAACTATAAAAAATTACTTACACGAGCTGAACTAGGAAAAAATATTACTTAGCAACAGGAAGGCACGCTGCAATTATACGGAAGACTGAAAAAGGTTATGAGTATTTAGAATAACAATCTCCTGAAACAAAGGGATATCCGCTTAATAGATTCAGAAAGTTAAATGATAAAGAATTAAGAGATAGATTTGAATGCCAGAAAACAAATAGTATAAAGTATATTGGTAAAATTGAAGCTAGAAGTATATTGATAGATTCAGAGAGTTTATATAATAATTATGAGTTTCAAAGTTTGCTGGGATTCATAAACACTGAAGAAAAAAATCAAATGAAGGGAGATAATGGACGTGTCAGATGATTTAATAAAAGAATTGGAAAAATATGAAGATGAAGAAGATACAAGTATTTGGGCTGATTGAGATATAGAAGGTTATGAGAATTTTCATAAAGACAATGAGAATGCCAAAATTTGATGGACTAGTAAAATTGGTGTTATTGGAGAACTTAACATAAGTTTTGATAGGAAAAAAATTTATAACTTATTTAGAGATTATCCTTATAATATGACAGATGAAGAAATAAAAATAGTTTAAGAAGAAGAACCATATTGGGCGAATTTTTTTGCATGGAGATTATAAATTAAATAGAAAAATTTAGTTTGGATAGAAAGAGAAAAGTCTAATTCAGTATATTGTTGATGAATTTTATAGATAAATTTTATTATTTAAAAATACAAATTATTTTAGTTTTAGTTTGAAAGAGAAATTTTACAATATATTAAAAAATTTTTCGATTGTTGATAAAATATTATGGGTAAATATTTTCTAGAAAAGGAGGTCAACTTGAAAAATTTAAAAAAATATTTTTACGCTCTTCCGTTTTTAATGCTATTTACAAATTTTGTATACGCAGTAGGGGAAAGTAATTTTATAGAAAGTATTTTTTCCAATGATTATATTTTTACAATTTTACTTATCATTGCAATTGTGAGCGCTGTTTTTGAAATTTTGACTCCAGGTTTTGGCTTAGGCGGAATTATTTCAATCCTTTCCTTTGTAATATTCTTTTGGGGAAATATCACAATGGGAAACACTAATTGGTTTGAAATTTTGTTGTTTGTCTTGGGACTTTTATTGATTGGTTTTGAGATAATGATTCCAGGTTTTGGTGTAGCAGGAATAAGCGGAATACTTTCAATATCAGCGGCTATTGTTTTATCTATGAAAGATATTTACTTTGCTATTTTTTCTCTTGCGATTGCCCTTGTAATTGCAATTGTCTTAGGATTTGTTCTTTTGAAAAAGGGGATAGACTCTGAAGTTATAAATAGACTTAGACTTTTTACAGAAAGTTCAACTGAAAGAGGATATGTATCTGTTAAGAGCGAAGAGGTAAAAGTAGGAGATGTTTTAATAACTAAGACGGCTTTAAGGCCAACTGGTTATGCCACTTTTGAAGATAAAAAAATTGAAGTTATTTCAGATGTTGGCTTCATTGGAAAGGATGAATCGGTTATAGTGGTTAGAATTAGCGGCGCAAGAGTTTTCGTCGAAAAAAATATTTAGGAGGATTTATGAATATTTATCCCTTTGGAAGCATTGTAGTTATTGTATTAATTTTTATAATTATATCAATATTTTTGTCCTTTGTTCCTATTGGACTATGGGTTACGGCATTTTTTTCTGGTGTCAAAATTAAAATTTCAGAACTTATTGGTATGAAACTTAGAAGGGTTAAACCTTCAAGGATTGTTGTTCCTGCTATTAAGGCAACTAAAGCTGGTTTAAATCTTGAAATTTCTAATCTTGAAGCACACTATCTTGCTGGTGGTAATGTAAATACTCTTGTAGATGCACTTATTGCGGCACAAAGAGCAAACATTCCCCTACAATTTGAAAGAGCTGCAGCAATTGATTTAGCTGGTAGAGATGTTCTTGAAGCGGTACAAGTTTCAGTTAACCCAAAGGTTATTGAAACGCCAAATATTTCTGCAGTTGCTCAAGATGGTATTGAAGTAATTGTTAAGGCAAAGGTAACTGTTAGAGCAAATATTGAAAGGCTTGTCGGCGGTGCAGGTGAACAAACTATTATCGCAAGAGTTGGTGAAGGAATTGTAACGACTGTGGGCTCATCTCAAAGTTACAAAGCAGTTTTGGAAAATCCAGATTCAATTTCTAGAGTTGTACTTGACAAGGGTCTTGACTCAGGTACTGCCTATGAAATTTTATCTATTGATATTGCAGACGTAGATGTTGCAAGAAATATTGGTGCAAGACTTCAAACTGATCAAGCAGAAGCTGATAAGAGAATTTCAGAAGCTAAAGCAAGTGAGAGACGTGCTATGGCTCTTGCTCGTGAGCAAGAAATGAAGGCTGAAGTTGAAGCAATGAGGGCAAAAGTTGTGGAAGCTGAATCACAAGTTCCTATTGCAATGGCGGAAGCTTTAAAGAATGGAAACTTAGGAGTCTTTGATTATTACAAAATGAAAAATATAAATTCTGACACTGATATGAGAAATTCTATTTCAAAAATTTCTGACAAGAATCAAAAAAAGGAAACTAAATAATGAATCCTAATTTTAGTATTCTCATAACAATATTTTCTTTGATGCCAGCCATAATTTTTGTGATAATTTTTAAAATATTATTAACTATTATGAAGCGTGGGAAAAGAAAATTTACTGAAGATATTCACGAAGAAAATAGAAAGTTTCACGGAGATAGAAAATTAGATACAGATACTCTAGCTAGTGAAATAAAAAGAATAATCAATGAAGAGAGAGAAAAAGAAAAGAATAAAAAGAATTCTAAAGAAGAATCTAAAAAAATAAAGGAGAATATTTTAATAGATAAAGATCCAAAACTTTTTCAAAAAGAATTAAAGGAAAAACTTTTAGAGAGTAGAAAGTTAAAAAATCAAGATAAAAAGAATTCTAAAGAAGAAAATTTGTCGGAAACTTACAATCTTGAAAATACTTATAATTTGTCAAAAACTTATAATTTAGAAAAGGATAGTGACAAAATAATCGACAGTGAGTTTATTAAAGAATGTGAATCTGATCAAATTTTTTATGAAGATGAAAGTAGTGAAAATATTAATCTTAATTTTTTAGATTTTGGTGTAGAAGATTTGCCGAAAATAATTGTTTATAAGGAAATTTTTGACAAACCTTTAAGTCTTAGATAAACAAGGGCTTGCTTTTCATAATCTATGGAAAAGTGAGCCTTTTTGTGGTATTATAATAATCACGTTTAAGGGGGTATATATTTGGCAAAAGTGGAAAGGTCCATTGATATTAATGATATAAATTTATTGTCAATTGTTTTTGGAAAATTAGATGAAAATATTGGTTTAATTGAGAAAGAATTAGATGTATTCGTTAAATCTAAAAACGACAAGGTTTTAATATGTGGAGAGGAAGAAAGGGTTGAAGATGCTTTAGTTTTAATAAATAATTTAATTGAAACTGCAAAGAAACAAAACAGCCTAAGTCTTTCCGATGTTAGATATTCTATTTCTTTAATTAAAAATAATGAGAAAAGACCAGTATCCGAGCTTTTAAAGGACACAGTAGTTTATACTTCTATGGGTAAACCAATAAGGGCAAAAACTCTCGGTCAAAAGAGATATATTGATAACATTAACAATAATGACATTGTATTTGGAATTGGACCTGCGGGCACTGGGAAAACTTATCTTGCAATGGCAGCGGCAGTTCGTGCCTTCAAGTCAAAGGAAGTAAATAGAATAATCTTAACTAGACCGGCTGTCGAGGCTGGAGAAAATTTGGGATTTTTGCCGGGAGATTTGCAAAATAAGGTAGATCCATATTTAAGACCTCTTTATGATGCTCTCTTTGAAATACTTGGTCATGACACGTACAACAATTTATTTGAAAAGGGACTTATTGAAGTCGCACCTCTTGCTTATATGAGAGGTAGGACTTTGGATTCTGCCTTTGTAATTCTTGATGAAGCTCAAAACACAACAAATGAGCAAATGAAGATGTTTTTAACTCGTCTTGGATATGGTTCTAAGGCAATTATTACTGGAGACGTTACTCAAATAGATTTACCTCGTGGAAAGCAATCAGGACTTAAAACTGTTCTTAGAATTCTTGCTGGAGTTAAGGGAATAGGAATTACTTATCTTAATAAAAATGACATTGTTAGACATCCCCTAGTTCAAAGAATTATTGATGCCTATGAAAAATATGAAAAAAATAACGAGAAGGCGGAAAAGTTAATAGAAGATAAAAAGTCAAAGAGTTGGGGAAAATAATGGAAGTTTATTATGATGACAGACAAGAAGATATAGAAATAACTGAAGGAATAAAAAACTTAATTGAAAAATCCATTGCTGCAGTTCTTAAAATTGAAGAACTTGACGAAAATGTAGAAGTTTCAGTTTCTTTTGTTGGAGATGAAGAGATAAGAAGATTAAATAGTGATTACAGAGGCATCGACAAAAGTACAGATGTCCTATCTTTTCCCATGGATGATGAATTTATTATAGACAATAGAATTTTAGGAGATGTTATAATAAATACAAGAAGAGTTATGGAGCAAGCAGAAGATCTAGGTCATTCCAATGAAAGAGAGTTATCTTATCTAACAGTTCATAGCATACTTCATCTTTTAGGTTATGATCACATGAAGGATGAAGATAAAAAAGAAATGAGAGAAAGAGAAAAACTTGCAATGAAGGAGCTTTCAATTTACAGGTGATTTTATGAAAAAAGGACGTTTTATATCTTCATTTAATTATGCAGTGCAGGGAATTATTTCTGTGTTAAAAACAGAAAGAAACATGAAGTTTCACTATCTTGCAGCACTTGGAATAATTATTTTATCTCTCTTTTTTGACATTTCATCTACTGAATTTTTATTAATGCTATTTGCAATTACACTCGTAGTATTTGCTGAGATGATAAATACTGCTATTGAAAGGACAATTGACCTGGTTGTTCAAGAGTATAATCCAATAGCAAAATATGTAAAAGACGTATCAGCTGGTGCAGTTTTAATAACAGCAATCAATGCAATAGTAGTAGCTTATTTAGTTTTTTACGACAAATTTGCATCTTTTGGAGACTTACTTTTGTTTAAAATAAAAAATATGCCAAATCACTTGGCTTTTGTGTCCCTACTTATAATTATAATTGCAACAGTTGGTGCAAAACTTTTAATGGCTAAAAAGAGTGGAGGTACATATTTCCAAGGTGGAGGACTAAGTGGACATTCTGCAATTTCTTTTTGTGCAGCTACAATTATAACTATGATTGCAGAAAATTCTCTTGTAACGCTATGTTCCTTTGGACTTGCGTTTTTAGTTGCTGAAAGTCGTGTTGAAGGTAAAATCCATAAAGTTTCAGAAGTGGTCGTTGGTGCAATACTTGGAATATGTGTTGCCATATTTGTATTTAAGGTAGTTGGTTAAATGGAATATAATAGATTAATAGAACTTGCTATAAAGGCAAGAGATAACATGACATATACGCCTTACTCACACTTTAATGTGGGATGTGCAGTTGAAATGGAAGATGGGTCAGTTTATTCTGGCGGAAACATTGAAATTGCTTCCTATTCTCCAACAAATTGTGCGGAGAGGACTGCGATTTTTAAGGCGGTTTCTGAGGGCAAAAGAGAAATAAAAAAAATTGCCGTAGTCGGAGATAGCGACTACACTTTTCCCTGCGGAGTATGCAGACAAGTTATTCGTGAATTTTCAAAAAATCCTGAAATAATAATTGCAAACTCTACGGAAGATTACAAAGTTTACGGAATTGAGGAAATTTTACCTCATTCCTTTGGTCCAGAGGACCTTATGGGAGATGAAAATGACAGAAAATAATTTTAAATCAGGATATGTATCTGTAGTGGGCAGACCTAATGTTGGAAAGTCAACTTTATTAAATGCTATAATTGGTGAAAAGATTTCAGCCATATCTTCAAAGCCACAGACTACAAGACAAAACATTACTTTTATTCACACAGATTATAATTCACAAATAATATTTTTAGATACGCCGGGAATACAAAGGCCAAAAAATAAGCTTGGTGAATTTATGCTTACCGAATCAAAGGAAAGCATAGAAGATGCTGATGTAATAACTTATATTGTGGACACTTCAAAGAAAATTGGAAAAGCCGAAAGATCAATTATTGACATTTTGAAGGAATATGAAGGCATAATTCCAATAATTTTACTAATTAACAAAGTTGACACAATAAGAAAAGATGAACTTTTAGAGATTATTTCAATGTATGCAAAGGAAGAAATTTTTAATGAAATTATTCCTATTTCAGCAATGAAAAACGACGGAGTTGACATTTACTTAGAAACTTTAAAAAAATATTTAAAACCTGGTCCAATGTACTATCCAGATGACATGATTACAGATAAAAACGAAAGGTTTATTGTATCAGAAATAATTAGAGAAAAGGGACTTAAATACTTAAATGAAGAGGTTCCCCATGGTCTTGCCATTTCAATCGAGAAATTTAAAAAGAGAAAAGATAAAAACATTTATGATATCGAAGCAAATATTTATGTGGAAAGAGATTCTCACAAGGGTATTTTAATTGGAAAAGGTGGATCAATGTTAAAGACAATTGGAACTGAAGCAAGAGAAGATATCGAAAAACTTTTAGATGCGAAGGTTAATCTACAAATTTGGGTGAAAGTTGAAAAAAATTGGAGAGAAAGAGAAAACTTGGTAAAAAGATTTGGCTACGACAAATAATTACACCTTGGGAATTGTCTTAAATGAAATGGAATTTGGCGAGAGCTCGAAAATTATTAGGGTTTTTACTAGAAATTATGGGAAAATTTCCATAATGGTAAAGGGAGCTATGACTCCAAAGTCCAAAAATTTAGGAGTTTCACAAGTTTTTGGCGTAAATGAATATCTTTTGAAAAAGGGACAAAACTTTTTTTATATTGGCGATGCAAAAATTGTAGAGTCTAATTTTAAAATTAGAGATGATTATTATAATTTAATTTACGCATCAATTCTCCTTGAGATTTTAGAAAAATCTTCTATTCGTGGAGAGGCTAATGAAAGAGTTTTTGACCTAATGAGAAAATCTCTAAACTTTTTTAACTTTACAAAGGATCCAATTTCACTTGCTATCGCCTTTGAACTAAAATATCTTTCCTTTATAGGTTATAGACCTAAGCTTGATATAAAAGAAAAATCTTATTTTTCTGTGAGAGAGGGAATTATAGATTTTCAAGATCCCTATTCTTTTTCTCTATCAAGAAGGGATTTAGTTTACTTAAACAAACTACTTTATAATAAGTTTGAAGAGCTGGAAAATGTGGAAGACATGGAAGAAATTGATGTGAATAGAAAAAAATATTTGCACAATATTATTATAAAATATATAAAATACAATTTAGATATAAGCAGTTTTAAGTCAGATAGGCTGTTTAATTAAGGAGGAAAAAATGTATTTCCAAGATTTAATTATGACAATGGAAAATTATTGGAAGGAAAAGGGAGCAATTATAATGCAACCTTATGACACTGAAAAGGGTGCGGGAACTATGAATCCTAACACTTTTTTGAGATCTCTTGGACCTGAAGAATGGAAAGTAGTATATGTTGAGCCTTCAAGAAGACCTGCAGATGGTAGATATGGAGAAAATCCAAATAGATTATATCAACATCATCAATTGCAAGTTATTTTGAAGCCATCTCCAGAAGATGTTCAACAACTTTACCTTGATTCACTTTTCGCAATTGGAATTGATCCTAAAAAGCACGATATAAGGTTTGTTGAAGACAATTGGGAATCTCCTACACTTGGTGCTTGGGGTCTTGGCTGGGAAGTTTGGCTTGATGGGATGGAAGTTACACAATTTACTTATTTCCAACAAGTTGGAGGAGTGAACCTTGACCTTGAAAGTGCAGAGCTTACTTATGGACTTGAAAGAATTGCAATGTATCTTCAAAATGTTGAATCTGTTTATGATATTCAATACAACGAAAATATAACTTATGGAGAGGTATTTAAAAAGAATGAATATGAACATTCTAAATATGCCTTTGAACTTGCAGATGTCGATATGCTTAGAAAATTATTTGATATGTACGAAGCTGAAGCAAATAGAGTAATTGAAGAAGGAATAGTAATTGATGCTTATGACTATACTCTTAAATGTTCTCATACTTTTAACTTATTAGATGCAAGAGGAGCTCTTTCTGTTTCTGAAAGAACTAGTTATATTCAAAGAGTTAGAAATCTTGCAAGAGTTGTTGCAAAGACACATCTAAAACACAGAGAAGAAATGAACTATCCCCTTATCAACAGAGGTGAAATAAATGAATAATTATTTACTAGAAATCGGAGTGGAAGAGTTGCCTTCAAGATTTGTCAATATGGCAATTGAGCAACTAAATGAAAAATCAAAAAAATTATTAGCTGAAAATGAAATTGGTTTTAAAAATGTAAAAGTTTATGCAACTCCAAGAAGACTCAGCCTTATTATTGAAGATTTAGATGAAAAGCAAAAAGACATACAAAAGGAAGTAAAAGGTCCTTCAGTTAAAATTGCCTACGATGATGACAAAAAACCTACAAAACCTCTTTTAGGTTTTATGAAGTCACAAAACATCAGTGAAAATGATTTAGTAATCAAAGAACTCAAGGGAACGGATTATGTTTTTGCAAACATTTCATCAATTGGAAGAAAATCCTCAGAAATTTTGGCTGAGATTATGCCTTCATTAATTAGAGATATTAATTTTCCAAAAAATATGCGTTGGGGTGGCAAAAATATTAGATTTGCAAGGCCAATAAGATGGATTGTTTCACTTTTAGGCGATGAAGTTGTTCCTTTTGATTTTGAAAGAATTTTTGTAGGGAATAAGACTAAGGGACATAGATTTCTAGGTTCATCAGAAATAATTATTGATAAAGTTGAAAATTATGAAAAATTACTTGAAGACAATTATGTAATTTTAGATCAAAATAAGAGACGTGAAATAATAAAATATGAATCAACAAAAATTGCCAAATCCCTTGGTGGAGAAATTCATGAAAATGAAGATCTATTAGAAGAATTAACATATATTGTTGAGTATCCAACGCCAATAAAGGGAAGTATCAAGGAAAAATATTTAACTCTTCCAAAGGAAGTTGTAACAACTACAATGATTGATCACTTGAGATTTATTCCAATTTATTCACAAGATGATGAACTTTTGCCATATTTTATTACAGTTAGAAATGGTACTAAGAATTATGAAGACATTGTAATTGCTGGAAACGAAAAAGTTTTAGGTGCAAGACTTGAAGATGCAAAATTCTTTTACGAAGATGATATTTCAAAGCCTCTTGAAGACTATGTAGATAATCTTAAAGGAGTATTATTTAACGACAAGTTAGGTTCTATGTTTGAAAAAGAAAAAAGAGACGGCGTAGTTGCAAAGAAAATTGCAAAATCTCTTTCTTTTGCAGATGAAGCTATTGAAGCGCTTGATAGAGTTGCTCATCTTTCAAAAGCTGACTTAACTACAAAGATGGTAATAGAATTTACTGAACTTCAAGGAGTAATGGGAGAAATTTATGCGCTAAAATCTGGAGAAAAAGAAATTGTTGCAACAGCAATTAGAGAACAATATCTTCCTAAATTTGCAGGAGATACACTTCCAGAATCAAGTGTGGGTTCAATTTTCTCACTTGCAGATAAAATCGATACAATAGTTGGACTTTTTGCAATTGGAGAAATCCCTACGGGCTCAACAGATCCTTTTGCACTAAGAAGATCTGCAATTGGAATAATAAATATAATTAGAAAAACTGGATGGAAATTTAATTTAAATGAAGTAATAGAAACAAGCCTATACGAATATATTAATGATTTAGGACTTACATTTAATCACGAAGAAGTAATAGCAAATGTAAGGGAATTTTTCTTTGGAAGAATTAAGACAATGCTTCAAGAAGAAGGAATAAGATATGACATCATAGATTCTGTATTAATTCCTGACAGTGAAATTTATAATATATTTGAAAAAGCTAAAGAATTAAATGAATGGTTTAACGAAGATAGATCAAATTTTGTCGATGCTTACAATAGAATTAACAATTTGACTAAAAACGTGGACTTTTTAGAAGTAAAGGAAGAACTTCTAAATGAAGATGCAGAAAAGAATCTTTACAACAAATTTGTAGAAACTAATAGCAAATTTAAAGAAGCACTTTCTTCTGAAGATTATAAAGAAGCAATGGATGCTCTAAATGATTTAGTTCCAGCTATTGATGCTTTCTTTGAAAATGTAATGGTAATGTCAGAAGACGAAAAAATTAGACAAAATAGACTTGCGTTAATTAATAGTATTGAGGAAAATATTCAAGAAGTATTAAAAATAGAAAATGTTGTAGAATAGGTCGGTGTATGAATGAAATTCAGCGATAGGCAGACTCAGATTATTGAAATTGTAAGAGATGAAGGTCCTATTACAGGCGATGAAATTGCAGAAAAGCTAGGTTTGTCAAGAGCGACTATTAGATCAGATCTTTCAGTTCTCACTATGATAAATATATTGGGAGCTAGACCAAAATTTGGATATTTTTATACAGGCAAATCTATTCTTTCACAGCTTTCCGATGACCTAAAAAAATTAAAATTAAAGGATTATATGTCACTGCCCTTTTCTTGTGACCAAAAGACTTCCGTTTACGATGTAGTTGTAGATCTTTTTATGGAAGATTTATCATCTATGTTTATCACTGAAGGGGGTTACCTTACTGGCATAGTTTCAAGAAAAGATTTAATTAGATTTATGATAGGAGATGCCGACATAAAGAAGACTCCTGTAAGTGTTATTATGACAAGGATGCCAAATGTTTTTTATGTTGATAAAAATGACAGTGTATATGAAGCAGCGAGTTTAATTGTGGAAAAGGGAATAGATTCTCTTCCCGTTGTTGAAGTTAAAAATAGTAATGATCTTGAAGTTGTCGGTAGATTTACAAAGACAAATGTAACTAGACTTTTTGTAGATGTATGTGACGGCGAGATAATCTAGGAGGAAGTATGAATAAAGAAGATAATCAACTTACAATTTTTGTAATCTCTGATTCAATTGGCGAAACTGGTGAATTAATTGCTAAAAGTTCTGCAAGACAATTTGAGTCAGAAAATTATGAAATAATTAGATATCCATACCACAATAGCATTGATCAAATAAAGCCAGTTCTCGAAAAAGCTTCCAAAATTCACAATAGTTTAATAGTTTATACAAATGTTGTAAAAGAGACTAGAGAATTTATAGAAAGGAAAACTCACGAATTAAAGCTTCACACAGTTGATGTAATGGGTGAACCTATGAAACAAATCGAGGATATTTTGGGATATGAACCTCTTAGAGAACCTGGACTAATAAGAAGACTTGATGAAAATTATTTCAAGAAGGTAGAATGTGTGGAGTTTGCAGTTAAATACGACGACGGAAAAGATCCTCGAGGTGCAAAAAAAGCCGATATATGTTTAGTTGGCATTTCAAGAACTTCTAAGACTCCACTTTCAATGTATCTTGCAAATAAATTGTATAAAGTTGCAAATATTCCGCTAGTTCCTGAAGTTCCTGTACCAAAGGAAGTTTATGAGAAAGATGTGGATAGAGTAATTGGACTTATTGCAAATCCCGAAAAAATTATTTCTGTCAGAGAACAAAGACTTAAATCTCTTGGTCTTACTTCAGGTGCAAAGTATGCCAATTACGATAGAATTAGAGAAGAACTAAATTATTCAAAGCAAGTTATGGAAGAACTTGGATGTTTTGTAATAGACGTTTCTGATAAAGCAATAGAAGAAACAGCTGAAATTATAATTAATCATATGAATTCTAGGATGTGAAATTATGAATTTAAGAGTCGAGAGAGAAAAACTTGAACACGTTATGCTTTTTGATTTTGCTACATTTGCAGATTCAACTTTGGGAAGAAATGAAAAAGAAGAAAAATGTAATCTTAGGACTGAGTTTCAAAGAGATAGAGATAGAATTATTCACTCAAAAAGTTTTAGGAGATTAAAACACAAGACTCAAGTATTTATCTCTCCAGAAGGAGACCATTTTAGAACAAGACTCACTCACACTCTCGAAGTCAGTCAAATTGGAAGAACTATAGCTAGATCACTTAGGCTAAATGAAGATTTAGTTGAAGCAATTTCTTTAGGACATGATTTGGGACACACTCCCTTTGGGCATTCTGGAGAAACTGTATTAAATGAATTAAAAAGTTCTGGGTTTATACATGGGGAACAATCTTTAAAAGTTGTAGATTTCTTAGAGCGTTCTGACAAAAGAATTGGACTAAACTTAACGGAAGAAGTGCGCGATGGAATTTTAAATCACTCAGGTAAAGGAGTGGCAAAAACTCTTGAAGGTAAAATCATAAAATTTGCTGACAGAATTGCATATATCAATCACGACATTGACGATGCCATTAGGGCAGGTATTATTTCATCAGATTCACTTCCAAAGGAACTTACAAAAATTCTTGGAAAAACTTCTTCAGAAAGAATAAATACAATGATAACTGGGATAGTAAATAAGTCCTATGGGAAACCAATTGTAGAGATGGAAAAAGAAGTTTACGAAGCAACTATGGAACTTAGACAGTATATGTTTAAGACAGTTTATATGGATTCTGTTGTAAAAAGTGAAGAAGTTAAAATTAAAAGACTTCTCACAGAGCTTTATAATTATTACATGGATGACTTGAGCAGAATTCCTGAAAATCATTTAAGCCTTTATAATGATAGAGTTCACAGTAAAGAAGATATTGTTTCTGATTATATTGCAGGGATGACAGATACCTATGCTATGAAACAGATAAAAAATATTTTTATACCGAAGGGATGGAGCATTTAATTGTATGTAATAAATGATGATGTTCTTAATGAGATACGGGATAGAGCAGATATAGTTGATTTAATTGGAGAATATGTCGAATTAAAAAGGTCAGGTTCAAACTATATGGGACTCTGTCCTTTTCACTCTGAGAAGACTCCCTCCTTTTCTGTTTCTCCTTCTAAATCTATTTTCAAATGTTTTGGATGTGGTGTTGGGGGCGATGTAATTACCTTTATTATGAAAAGGGAAAATTTAAGTTTTCCTGAAGCTGTGGAATTTTTGGCGGATAAATATAATATAAGGCTTTCTGAATATAAAGATGAAAATAAAGAAGCGCGCGATAAAAAAAATAGGCTTTACGATATAAATAGAGAAGCAGCAATGCACTTTTTAAATAATTTTAAAGCATCACAAAAGGCACAACTTTATTTAAAAAATAGAATGTTAAGTGATAAAACTATTATTAGATATGGCATTGGCTATTCAAAGGACTCGTGGACGGACTTATACGATCACTTAACTAAATTAGGTTATAAAGAAGAAGAACTTTTAGAATTGAATTTAATTACCAAAAGTAAAAAGGGAAATTATATTGATAGATTTCGCGACAGAGTTATGTTCCCTATTATAAATAAACACGATAAAGTTATTGGTTTTGGCGCAAGAGGCTTTGGAGATGCTAAACCAAAATATTTAAATTCAAGTGAAACATCAATATTTCACAAGGGAAGCAATCTTTTTAATATGAATATTATTTCAAGAGAATCTACTCGAGAAAGAATAATACTAGTTGAAGGCTATATGGATGTTATTTCTTTATACAATAGTGGTATAAATTATAGTGTAGCAAGCCTTGGTACTTCACTTACAGAAGATCAAGCAGGCATTATTAAGAATATGGCGAAAGATATATACATCTGTTATGACAGCGACAATGCGGGAATTAACGCAACTTCAAGGGCAATTGATATATTTTTATCTAAATCTGTCAAACCAAAAATCATTGAATTAGAGGGTGGACTAGACCCAGACGATTTTATTAAGAAATATGGAATGGAAGGCTTTGAAAATAAAATAAAAAGTGCAATTTCATATATAGAGTTCAAAATAAAAAAGCTAAAAGAAAATTTCAATTTGAATGAAAGCGAAGGACTTAGCAATTTTACTATTGAATCTGCAAAAATTCTATCTAGCATTAAAAATCCAATAGAGAGAGATATTTTTGTAAAAGATTTTTCAAAAAAATATAATATTTCTTACAATGCTATTGAAAATTATATAAATTTTCTAAATAGAAATAAAATAAAAAGTTCGAAAAAAGAAAAGTTCAAGGTAAAGAAAAATACAAATGTTGTGAAAAGTACAAAAACTAAGGCACAAGAGGAATTATTATCATATTCTTTACTTGACAAAGATATTTATACTTATATAAAAAATAAAATTGAAGTTTTTTATTTTAGCAATGCAATGACTAGGGCTGTTTTTGAAGAAATTCCTAGAATGTTTGAAAATGAAATGGAAGTTTCTGATTTTCTAAATTTATTGGAAAATAATATGTTAATAGACTCTAATTTTAGAGAGAACATTTTAGAAATAATAGAAAATATTCATGTAAATAACAGAATTGTAGATGACTTAATCAAAACTTTAGAGAGAAATTATCTAAAAAGGGAAAAAGATAAAATCTTAGAAAACATTGAAAAACTTCAAGTGGAAGAAGACAAAAATCTCTTGCTCCAAGCTTTAAAAGATCTTAAAGAGATTAATTTAAAGTTAAGCGAGTTAAAAGAGGAGGGCAATTATGAGTGAGAATTTAAAAAATAAAGATTCAATAGAATCAGTAACAGAACAGCTTTTAAAAGATGGTAAAAAAGAGGGTAATTTAAGCTACGATAAAATAGGAGATGCCTTCGAAAAGTTTCAAATTGATTCTGACGATATAGATGAATTATATAAAACTTTTGAAAAAGAAGGGATTCATTTAATTGACAAAAAAGATTTAAAAGATGATGAAGATGACGTAGATGAGGTAGATGTTACTAAGGAAGATCTATCAGTCCCTAAAGGAGTAACTGTTGACGATCCTGTAAGGATGTATCTTAAAGAAATTGGGAAAATTTCTCTACTTACTGCAGATGAAGAAGTCGAAATAGCAAAGAGAATGGAAGCTGGAGATGAACTTGCTAAAAAAGAACTTGCAGAAGCAAATTTAAGGCTTGTTGTTTCAATTGCAAAAAGATATGTTGGAAGAGGCATGAGTTTTTTAGATTTAATTCAAGAAGGAAACCTTGGACTTATGAAAGCTGTTGATAAATTTGATTATACTAAGGGTTTTAAATTTTCAACTTATGCAACTTGGTGGATAAGACAAGCAATTACAAGGGCAATTGCCGATCAAGCTAGGACAATTAGAATTCCTGTGCACATGGTTGAAACAATTAATAAACTTGTAAGAGTTCAAAGACAACTTGTACAAGATTTAGGACGTGATCCACTTCCAGAAGAAATTGCTGCAGAAATGAATTTAGATGTAGATAGAGTTCGCGAAATTCAAAAGATTGCACAAGAGCCAGTTTCTCTTGAAACGCCAATTGGAGAGGAAGAAGATTCACATCTTGGAGATTTTATACCAGATGATGAAATTTTATCGCCACAAGATGCTGCTACATTTACTTTGTTAAAAGAACAACTTAACACAGTTCTTGAAACTTTAACTGACAGAGAAAAGAAGGTATTAACCCTTAGATTTGGACTTGACGACGGAAGGGCGAGAACTCTTGAAGAAGTTGGAAAAGAATTTGACGTAACTCGTGAAAGAATTAGACAAATAGAAGCGAAAGCGTTAAGGAAACTTCGTCATCCAAGCAGATCAAAGAAATTGAAGGATTATTTAGAATGATAAAATTGTCGAATAGGCTAAAAAAAATTGCAGAACTTGTAGATTTTGGAGCTTCGGTAATTGATGTGGGCACAGATCATGGATATGTGCCCAATTTTTTGTGTGAAAAAAATATATCAAGAGATATTATTGCTACGGATATTTCAAGAAATTCTTTGAAAAAATCTATTGATCTCACAAAAGAATTAGGTAATGAAAAATATATTAAAAATATACTTGCAAATGGAATTGTAAATGAAAAAAGAGATGACATAATTATTGCTGGTCTTGGCGGAATTCAAATTGCAGAAATTATTTTAAATTCACTAGATATTTCTAAAAATGCAAAAAAATTAATTTTACAACCTATGCAAAAAACAAATATATTGCGCAGAGAATTAAATAATATGGGCTTTTTAATAATTGATGAAGAAATAATTTATGAAGATGAAAGATATTTTGAAATTCTTGTTGCAAAATTTACTGGTAAAAAAATAAATTTTAATGAAGTGGATTATTATTTTTCAAAGATTTTAATAGAAAAAAAAGAAAAAGTATATTTAGAATTTTTAAAAGAAAGAAAAATTGAACTTCAAAATATAATAAGTAGCATTAAAAACAAAAATGATAGGTCAACAAAGAGAAGTGCTGAACTTAAGGCCATATTAAAAATGACAGAGGAGGAAATAGATGAAATATCAAGTTAGTGAAATTAAAAGTTATATGGAAAATTGGGCAAAAGATGAATATCAACTTAGCTGGGATAATTCTGGAAGTCAAATTGAATTTAAAGAAGTTACAGATTCTGTCATTCTTGGATTAGACATTACAGACAAATTGATTAAAAAAGCAATTGAATTGGACACTAAGTTAATAATCACTCATCACCCAATGTTTTTTTCAGGAGAAAAAAATATAATTCAGGGAACATATATGGGCAACAATGTAATTTCTCTAATAAAGAATAATATTTCAGTATTCTCTTATCACACTTCTATGGATATTGCAAAGGATGGAGTAAATGATACTTTATTTGAAAAGTTAAATTTAAAAAATAAAAGTATTCTTGCCTATGAAGAAGAAAAAGCCATGGGCTTAGTTGGAGAACTTGAAAAGGAATACTCTTTGTTAGAATTAAATAAATTTTTAATGGAAAAACTCCAAGTTAAAAAAATCAAGTTTTATGGAAGAGAAGATAAATTAATAAAAAAAGTTGCAATTTTAGGAGGAAGCGGCGCGGAATTTATTTCTAATGCAAAAAAATCCGGTGTAGATGCCTTTATAACTGGAGATGTAAAATATCACGATGGACAAAAAGCTTATGAAAATGGAATTATTTTAATTGATGTGGGACATTTTTATTCAGAAAAAATAGTTCTCGAAAAAATAAAAAATAGACTTATGGAAAATTTCAAAGGTTTAAATTTTTATATTGAAGAGGAAAGCAGCTTCGAACTTGATATTTGACGTTTTTAATGTTAAACTATTTAAGTAAGTAAATTGGTCAACTGCACATATGTGAGGAAAGTCCGCGCTCCACAGAGCAAGGATGCTGGCTAACGGCCAGTGGGGGCGACCCTAAGGCTAGTGCAACAGAAATAAACCGCCCTTTTGGGTAAGGTTGGAAAGGCGAGGTAAGAGCTCACCAGATCATTAGTGATAATGATGCTATGTAAACCCCATTCGGAGCAAAACCAAATAGGAATAACAGATGTTGCTCGCATCTGCCAGTAGGTAGGTTGCTAGAGATTATAGGCGACTATAATCCAAGATAGATAGTTGACAAAACAGAACGCGGCTTATAGATTTACTTACTACATATTTTATTTTAAACACAAAAAAATACTGGAAATGGCAAAGGTTACAAAATAGTTAAAATTAATTTAACTTTTTTGTAACTTTTTGTTGTTTTTTTGTAATAACTTTGCTATACTTAATAAGTAATAAAAAATAGTACGCAATAAATTTCTTAAAAGATATAAAATAAAGAGTATAGGAGTTGTTAGTATTGGTTTCCTTAAAAAATAAATTGCCACTTGGTCTTTTTGCATTATGTGCAGTTTCAATAGTTGGCATGAAAGATACAGGAGTATTTATTAACGAACATGTACAAAAAACATATAGTGGAAGTGAAATTGAATTTTCTATTGGAGAAAAAGTAGAAATACTTGAAAACAAGGGAAATGAATATTATGTTCAAAAGGGTAAGGCAAAAGTTACTATTCCACAAGAAAAAATTTTACTTACAGAAGTAAATGTTCCTACATACAAGGTTATCAAGGCAAGTCCGATTTTAGATGATAATGGTAGAATTATTAGGAACTTATTTATAGATGAATATGCAATTGGAGTTTCAATAGACAACAATAAAGCAAAGATAAAATGTAATGACGGAACTGTAGGAAGTGTTGATAGAACTGCACTTAAAAAGATTTCTGATAAGAGAAACAATGTAACTGAAGTTCAAGTAAAAAACAATACAGTTGCAAGAAGTGACAATGGGAAAAAAATAAACTTAAATAAGAATCAAGTTGTTAATGTTGTTGATTATAATAATGGATTTTTTGTAATTCAAGACAATGGAAATTATTATAATGTTGAAGCAAAAAATTTGAATATTTTATCAGGGTTAAAATTAGAAAAAGCTGAAGATGTTAAGGTAGATGAAAAATCACTTATGTCTGCTGATGAAAAAGAAATTCAAGAAGTTATTAAAAATAAAGATTTAAAAGAAATTAAAGAATTCAAAAAAGTTGCTGCACCTAATGCTTCAATAGCAGGTAAAGTAATTTCTTCTGCAGAAAGTAAGCTTGGATCAACTTATGTATATGGTGATACAGGTAAAGAAGGATATGATTGTTCAGGATTAGTTTATTCAATTTATAACGATGAACTAGGAATATCAATTCCAAGATCTTCTGCTTCACAGTCAACTTTTGGAAAACAAGTTTCAAAATCTGATTTACAAGAAGGAGATTTAATATTCTTTAATACAACAGGTAATGGAGTTAGTCATGTTGGAATTTATGTTGGGAATGGAAAATTCATTCACGCTTCATCAGGACAAGGTAAGGTTATGACTTCTTCACTTTCTGAAGATTATTATCAAGATAGATATGTAAACGCAACACGTATTATATAAGAATTTTTAAAAGAGAGCCATAGGGCTCTCTTTTTATGCAGTCTGAGATTTTTAAACTTGATTATGGTTTTAAGAATAGTGTTGGTAAGAAATCGTCAGCACTACTTTATAGTATGCAATTAAAATAGACATAAAATCAAACTACCATAAATATCCTTGTTAGGTTTTTATAAAATGAATAAATCTTTTAAATTGGATTTTTGTCTTCAAACTTTTTTTCTTATGTTATAAAAGAGTATTTAGAGTTCTACTACTTTTATAATTTCTAATTTAGAATTACCCTATGTTTTTAACATAAAAATATATGGTTTAGGCAATAAACCTTAAACCATATATCAATAATTTCCTCCACCAACACTAATTGTCAAAGAGCTACACTTTCTGTTATCAGAAGGCAATAGTCTAAAAAGCATTAGTCCAAATTGTATACCAAAAATATAAATAGATTAAATATCAAGAACTTCTATTATTTCTCCATTTTTTTCTTTAAGCTTAATTTTTTTTATTATTTCGTCACCTAAGTATTTAGTAAAATCTTCTAATTTTGATGACACTTCAAATTTTATATCACTTTTTATTTCACTTATGTCAAAGCTATTGTAATATTTTCTTTTATCTGACCAATAATTCCAATTCACATCTGTCCTTTCATAATAAACATAATTTTGATTTTTCGTTACAAATACTCTTTTATTGGTTAATTTTTTTCCATCTTCAGATTTAAACATCTCTGAATATAATTTCATTCCTTCAAAAACTTTGTATTCGCTTATGTTATTATTTGACACATTTAATTTTATTATATCTTGCTTCATAAGATACTTCCTTATTTATTTCTTTTGTTTTTAAGATATCCTTTTCTATCTCAATAATCAACAAATTTATTATAATCTTGTAATTATTTTTTAAGTTTTGACTTTTAGATACATTTAGTAAACAATCTAAAATAATTTATATATGTAAATTAAATTTTAAAAGTTTTAATACAATTTTTTTAATACAGTGGTAAAATGGTAGAAGAAGTAATACTTCAAAATTTATAATTTTACAAGGAGGAGAAATGAAAAAAAACAGTTTTTTTAATTCCTTAGTTTTTAAACTAATACTGGGAATTATTATTGGAATTTTTGTAGGAAGAATTTCTAATGAATCTGCTATTGTTGTAATTGATACAATTAAGAGAATTTTAGGAGATTTAATAAGTTATATTGTTCCACTTATTATTTTGGGATTTATAACTCCTGCTATTGTTTCTTTAAAGGAAAGTGCAGGTAAGATACTAAGTGTAACACTTATTATATGCTACATATCATCTGTTGGTGCAGCTACAATGTCATTTTTGGCAGGAAGGGCAATAATACCTAAACTTAACATCGCATCTAATGTTGGAGCAGGAAATGTTATTCCAGAATCAATTTTTAAATTATCAATAGCTCCAATTATGCCTGTAATGACTGCACTTGTTACATCAATTTTATTTGGAATTGCAGTAATAGTTACAAAGTCAGAACATTGGGAAAGTTTACTTTTAGAATTAAACAAAATAATCTTATCTATTGTAAATAATTTTGTTATAAAAATTCTTCCACTTTACATTGCTACAACTTTTGCAGCATTGTCATATGAAGGTGCAATTATTTCTGAACTTCCAGTTTTCTTAAAAATTATTCTTATTGTAATTGTAGGGCATTTTATTTGGATGACAGTAATGTATTCAATTGCAGGAGCTATTTCTAAAACAAATCCCAAAGAAGTATTTAAACACTATTTACCAGCGTATTTAACAGCAGTTGGTACTATGTCTTCAGCAGCAACACTTCCTGTTGCACTTGAATGTGCTAGGAAATCTAAGACACTAGATCCAAAGATTAGAGACTTTGCAATTCCACTTTGCTCTAACACTCACTTGTGTGGTTCTGTATTAACTGAAGTTTTCTTTGTAATGACAGTTTCACAGATTTTAACTGGGAAGCTTCCTGAAACATCAAATATGATAGTATTCATAGTTTTGCTTGGAATTTTTGCCATAGCTGCACCAGGAGTGCCTGGCGGTACTGTCGTTGCATCTCTAGGACTTATAACATCAGTTCTTGGTTTTAATGATACAGGAACAGCACTTATGCTTTCAATTTTTGCACTACAAGATAGCTTTGGAACAGCATGTAATGTAACATCAGACGGTGCAATTGCACTAATGGTTACTGGAATATTTGACAAAGTCCCTGGCAAGGGAAAAAATAGTAAGGCTAAGGAAATTTAATATTAATTTAAAGATTAAACCAAGGAGTTTCCTTGGTTTTTTCATTTAGAAGCTATTAAATGAAGAGTCAATAATTTTTAATATAATTTACTATGAGCTTAAATTTATTAAAAAGAGTCCAAATTATTACAAAATATTACGGGAAGATTTTTATTTAACAAATTCCTATAATATTATATAAAAATTCCTCTTTAAATTTATTAAAATAAAAGTTAGATGATAATAAATTTCAAAATTGGAGGAAATAAAATGAGTAAAGTAAATGTAATATACTGGTCAGGAACTGGCAACACAGAAAAAATGGCAAATGCCATTGTTAAAGGCGCAGAAGGCGAAGGCGCTGAAGTAAAATTAATCCAAGTTGGATCTGCAACTGAAGATGATGTAAAAAATGTTGATAGAATTGCCTTTGGCTGTCCAGCAATGGGTGCAGAAGAACTTGAAGAAACTGAAATGAGACCTTTTATGGATAAAGTAAATCCACTTCTTTCAGGGAAAAATGTTGTGCTATTTGGCTCTTACGAATGGGCTGACGGCGAATGGATGAAACTTTGGCAAGAAGAAGTTGAAAATACTGGAGCAAAATTAGTTGCAGACGGATTTGCTGCTTATGATGATCCAGATGAAGATGCATTAGAAGAGTGCGAAGCTCTTGGAAAGGATCTTGCAAGGTCATAAGATATCATGGAAAAATCTATTTTCATTGAATTTTTTAATCATATAAAAAATTTTAAAGATTTTGAATATATCTTAGCTTTAATAAAATCCACTGTGGCTCCAACTTTAAAAGATTTAAAATTAGGCACAATGATGAACTTAAGAAATGGAAATAGACCATTGAAAGATTTATGGGTAAAAAATAAACTTCTCATAAAGGAAGCTTTAGGACTAGATTTTTATGAACTCAATGAGGGAGAGGATTTTATTTTAGTTTATTTTTTTAAAAAAGATTTACTTATAAAAAAATTATCCACGCGAAAGATTTTAGATTTTCTAAACACAATGGGTTATGAAAATTGTTTTAAACTTGAAGATTATCTTAGTTTATTAAAGAGTCGATTTAATGGCACTTGTCCTGATGAAATTGGTGTATTTCTAGGATATCCTCTAAAGGATGTAATTGATTTTAAGGATCGCCACAAAAAAATATGCAAATGCACAGGATATTGGAAGTGTTTCAACGATGAAGAAAGTTCCAGAAAAGCTTTTGAAAAATTTGATGAAGTAAAAACTATTGAGATGAAAAGTATTTTAGAGGGATATTAAGATTAAACTTGAACATAAAGTTGGAAGTAAACCAGAGTTATTTTATACTAGCTCTGGTCTTTTTCTATATATTTTAGTCAATCATAAACTTGAGTTTAATATATGTTAGCAATGCTTTCATATTTTATTAATTATTGATGTATTTATTATTAGGAAGCGATTTGCAGCTAATGTATTATTCAAAATATTTTTAGCTTTTTATTTTAATTTTCAAAGTAATTAAAAAACCACCCTTTGACAGGTGGTTATAAACTAAATTATTGTACAAAAGTTTTAATAAATGTTAGAACTATTGGTTGGTATATAATGTCTACTAAGAAAGCTCCTACTATGGGAACTATCATCATGGCTTTTCTACTCATGCCATATTCTTCATTAATTGCAGTCATATTGACTATGGCAGATGGGGTAGCACCAAGTCCGTGGCCACAAAGTCCTGCACACATAACTGCCGCGTCATAGTTCTTTCCAAGGGCTCTAAATACGAAGAAGTAAGCGTAAATTATCATGAAGATTACTTGACAAATTAGAACCACGAGAACTCCACCCATTAAATCTTGAAGTTCCCAAAGTTTTAAAGTCATAAGTGCAAGCGCAAGGTATAGGTTTAACATTACATCACCAATACCATCTACTAAATTTCCGCTGAATTTATATAGATGTATTTTTTCATTTACATTTCTTAGTATTACTGCTATAAACATTGAACCAACATAGTCAGGAAAATCCATTTTAATTAAACTGCCGATAAACTTGGAAACTAATGTGCCAATTGCCATTGAAATAATAATTGCTGCGACATTTTTAATTATGTCTAAGTTTGTTAGTTCGATTTTTTCCTCTTTAAAAAGGCTGTCTAGTTTTGAAGAGTCAAAATTGTCGTCAACAGGTTTTAAGTCATTTTTGTAAATCAATCTTCTTCCAAGAGGTCCACCTATTACAACTCCAAAGATAAGACCAAAAGTTGCAGCAGCAGCGCCAACTACTGGAGCTTGCTCATATCCCAATTTAGCAAATGTATTACCATAACTCAATGCAGCTCCGTGTCCACCAATCATTGATATAGATGATGCGAGCATTCCGTAAGCTGGCTGAAGTCCAATAGTTTTTGAAACACCGATGCCAATAATATTTTGGAAAAGTGATAAAAGTCCACAAATTAGCCAGTAAATAATTAACAGCTTACCACCAGACTTTAATATCTTTAAATTTGCTCCAAGACCTACTGTCGTAAAGAATGCCAACATGAATGTTGATTGAAATAAATTTTCATAACCAAAGTTAAAAGTATTTGTTTTGTACCCTATAAATGTGATAAACATAAACATGAATCCACCAACAACTGGTGCAGGGATACAATATTTTCTTAAAAATGAAGATCTATTTTTAACTCCGTAACCTACAAGCAGTAATATTACTGCCAGTGCAAGCGTTAAAATAGAATCGAGGTTAATTGTTAAAATGCCATTTTCTCTTATAAATTCCATAATTTCCTCCTTAATAAATATATAATTGCATTGATACCTACCTAATAAAATAGTAACATTTATATCCCTTTCCTTCAAGATTAGAAGTTACTAATTTAATTTGTTAAATAGATTTTTAAATAATTCTCTAGATTATTTCTGATTTTTATTATACAATTATAAAAACACTTTATTTATGCTAATGCGTTAAAGAAAAAATTACTAAATTTTTACGTAAAATATATTTTTAGATAAAATTTTATTATTATTATTGAGGTACTATGAAAAAATTAATTTTTAAGTTTTTAGAAAAAGAGCATATTGATGAAATTTATGAACTTACTTCGGAAGTTTATGGAGGAATAGAAAATAAAGAAATTTTCTCACACGACTCTAAAAGTGATTTGGAACATTTAATAGATAATGGAGGAGCTTTTATTGGAGTTTATGATGGGGATAAACTTGTTGCTTATAGAAGTATTAAAGTTCCTGATGATGACGAAAATTTAGCATATGATGTGGATTTTTATTTAGATCCAAAGAAAGTTATTATAAATGATACAGTTGTTGTCTTAAAGGAGTATAGGGGAAAAAATCTTCAAAATATTACAAGGGAAAAATTGGAAGAAAAATATAAAGATTCTAATTTTACTCATAAAATGTCTACTATTTCACCGAAAAATTATCATTCCTACAAAAATACTTTGGATTCTGGCTATATGCTTGTAGCACTAAAAAAGAAATACCCAGATGAATTATGTGAAGAGGGTTATGATAGATTTATACTATTAAAGTCAAAGGATATTGATTTTGATTTTACTGGTGAAGAAATTGTTATTCATGCCAGTGAAATAAATAAATTAAAAGAAGTCTTTGATTCAAATTATTTTGGAGTAGCCGTAGATGATGACGGAAACATTTTATTTAAGAAAGCTAAAATTATATAAATCAGTTTAACGTGAAAAATAAATAATAAATTACCTTATTAATAACATTAAAAAAGGGTATATAATAATTAAACAATAGAGCATAATGTAGATAATTAATTTTAATAAATAAAAGGAGGAATTACTTTGGATAAAGAATATAATTTTTTTGAAGAGTATATGAATTCACAAAAAAAGATGATGGATATGTGGCAAGAATACGCTAAATCCTTTGCTGAAAATGAGTATAATCCATTTAAAAATGAATATTTTTCAAATTTCAACAAGATTTTTGGGGATCTTAATTCAGCAGATTTCTTAAATTATAGTGGTTCACCATCTGAAATTGCACAGAAAATAAAGGAAACATCTAAGTTTTATTACAGCATTTATGAACTTTATAAAAATATTTACGAAAAAGATATTGAACCAACTAAGGAAAGTTTTGAAAAGATAATGAAACAATATAAAGAGGGCTCACTTCAATATATTAATAACTATCTTTTCCCATATATACCAGTTGATTTGCAAAATTTAATAAAACAATGTATGGGCGCTACTGAAAGTTACAAGAATATGCTTATTGCAATTTATGGTCCATGGATGGACAATTCATCTGAGTTAATAGATTGTGTCATGAAGGGGGCTCTTGATGATCCTAAGGGTTATCTTGAATTTTTCAAATTGTGGAAGAAAAATTATAGTGAAACTTTTGGAAAAATGTTAAATGCTCCACAATTTGGCATTGATAGAAACACTTATGAAATGCAAATGAAAACAATAGATAAATTGATTACTTTTATAGGTAACTATTTAGAGCTTAGCATTATGCTTTCAAATTTAGTCAATGAATCAACTGAAAATGTTGTAAAAGAAAGCTTTGAAATGATTAAAAAAGGAAAAGCACCTAAGACTTTTGAAGAATTTTACAATTATTGGAAAGCAAAAACTTCTGAAGAGTTCGATAAGTTGTTCTATTCTGACGAATTTTCTAAATTCTTAGGAAACTTTGTTGACTCTCTAATGTTATTGAAGATTGACTTAGATAGAGTTATTGAAGAGTCACTTAAATGGGTTCCAATCCCAACTAATTCCGATATGGACTCACTATATAAAACTGTTTATGAACTTAAAAAAGAAGTTAGAAAATTAAAAAGACATATTAGAGATAAAGAATATGAAGAAGAAAAAAAGGAAAATAAATAATAGGAGGTTATTAATTTGAAAAACGCATTTGGAATAGATTATGTGAAGTCAATGTCCGATATGGTCGATTCTTACGAAAAGATTATAAAGGGTGTGGACACTCTTATGAATGTAGACTATAGTGGATTTGATGCGACTCCTAAAGAATTAATTTTTTCAGAAGACAAGATGAAGCTTTATCACTATGAACCAAAGGTTAAAGATCCTAATAAAACTCCTACATTAATTGTTTATGCTCTTGTCAACAAACAATACATGATGGACTTGCAAGAAGATAGATCTCTCATTAAAAATCTATTAGAAGGTGGACAAGATATTTACATCATTGATTGGGGATATCCTACAATGGACGACAAATATATTGGTTTAGATGATTACATCAATGGTTACATCGATGACTGTGTTGATATCGTTAGAAGAAGACACAATATAGAAAAAATCAATATTATAGGAATATGTCAAGGTGGTACTTTTTCCTTTATTTATACAGCGCTTCATGGCGAAAAAGTAAACGCATTAGTATCTCTTGTAACACCAATTGATTTTTCTACTGATGATGGACTTTTATTTAAATGGGGACCATATTTAAATCCAGAAAACATGGTTAAGGCCTTTGGAAATGTGCCAGGAGAATTTATGAATGCAGGATTTGTATTCTTAAAGCCAATTGATCTAATGGTGGATAAATACATTGGTGTAATTGATTCTCTTGATGATCCAAACAAACTTGCAAACTTCCTTCGCATGGAACACTGGATCTTTGATTCACCTGATCAAGTTGGACGAGCTTACCAAGAGTTTCAAGAAGAAATGTATCATAAAAATAGTTTAATCAAGGGAGAATTTTATCTTGATGGAGAAAGAGTGGATCTTAAAAATGTAAAATGTCCTGTGCTTGCAATTTTGGGTACAAAGGACAATCAAGTTCCACCAAATGCAACAAGACCAATTCCTAAAGTTGTTGGTACAGATGATGTTGAACTCGTTGAAGTTGAAACAGGTCATATTGGACTATTTGTATCTGGAAGAAGTCAAAGAGAAGTTGCACCAAAGATAAACGAATTTTTGACAAAAAAATCTAAATAATTTTATAATTTATTAAAAAGGGCCGAGCATATTGCTCGGTTTTTGCGTCTTTATATTTATTTTGAAATAATTTTTGGATTGCCAATGTTAAGTGAATAATAATAAATTTTTGCAGCATCCTCTAAATATTCTGCTGATAAAAAAGCTCTATTTAAATCTATTCCACAGCAGACCACGCCGTGATTTGCCATTAGACATGAATTTGAACTTTTTAAATAAGGAAGAACAGATTTTGCAAGTTCAAGAGACCCTGCCTCGTGAAAGGGTGCAACTTCTATTTCGCCACCTAAAAAAGCGTCCATTTCAATTAAAATCCTTGGAATTTTTTTATTACAAACTGCAAAGGCAGTTGCAATAGGTGAGTGAGTGTGGACAATGGCATTGTAATTTGGATAATTTTTATAAATTTCTGCGTGCATTTGCCACTCTGAAGAAGGTTTTTTATCACCTTCAATAGTTTTGCCATCAAAGTTTATTTTTACTATGTCCTCTTCTGAGATGTCTAAATAATCCATTCCACTTGGAGTGATGTAAAATGTTTCCCCATTTTCGCCACGGAGGCTCAAGTTGCCACTTGTTCCTGCAACTAGTTTTTTATCTAAAAGTTTTTTCCCATATTTTACTAAAAGTTTTCTATAATTCATTTTGCACCTCAAATATAATTTATCACATTTTTCTTCTAATTGACAATTTATTATGCTGTGTTAGACTAAAATCATAAATGAATGGAGAGAAGTTATGTTAAAAGAAAAGATTTTTGATAATTATAAACAAAGTGCTGATTATATTTTGAAAAAAATAAAAATAAAACCTGAGATTGCAATAATTCTCGGCACAGGTCTTGAAAAACTTTTAGATGAAATTGAAGATAAAATTGAAATTAATTATAAAGATGTCCCAAATTTTTTGATTTCAACTGTAAGTGAAGACAGTGGAAAATTTATTTTTGGGAAATTAAAGGGTAAATTTGTAATTTGCATGACTAAAAGATTTCATTATTACGAAGGTTATGATTTTAACGAGCTTGCGACGCCAGTCTATGTTTTAAAACTTCTTGGCGTGAAAGAATTAATTCTTACAAATGCAGCTGGTGCAGTGAATTACAATTTTCATCCTGGAGATATTTGCCTAATAACTGATCACATAAATTTTGCTGGAATAAGTCCAACTAGAGGAAATAATTTATCTGAATTTGGCAATAGATTTTATCCAATTGACAAATTGTACGACAAAAGTCTTCGAAATATAGCAAAAAAATCTGCAATAAAGTTAAGAATTGAACTAAAGGAAGGAGTTTATTTCTTCACATTGGGCCCATTTTTTGAAACGCCATCAGAAATTCGTGCAATAAGAAATTTAGGTGGCGATTTAGTTGGGATGTCAACTATTACAGAAACATTGACGGCAGGTCATTGTGGTATAAAGGTCCTTGCATTTTCAGTTGCATCAAATTATTCTTCTGATCGAATAGAAAATATGGATGGAAGTGAGGTTGAAGATGTGGCTAGAGAAGTTTCACCAAAATTAAAAAATTTAATCATTGATATTATTGGGGAGTTGAAATAATAAATGGAAAGACAAGATTATGATATGCCCTTTATGCTTAGATATGAAAATGTAGCTTGGTATGAAGAGGGAAAAGTAAGAATTTTGGACAGAAGGGTCTATCCAAGGGAAATAAGATTTGAAATTTGTAATAGTTATAAGGATGTTGCAAGAGCCATAAAGGACATGGTAACTCAATCAGCAGGTCCTTACACTGCAGCAGGCATGGGAATGGCACTTGCAGCTTATGAAGGAAGGAATTTAAAGGGAGTGGAGTTAATAAAATTTTTAGAAGAAGCTGCCCATACAATTTCCACTGCAAGACCTACTACATCAAGTAGACTTAAAAAAGTAACTGAGGGATCAATTAAAGCTGCTAGAAGAGCAATTAAAAATAGAGAAGATGTTGTAGATGCAGTTTTTCAAGAATCTATAAATTCACTAAATAGAAGATATAATGCAATGAATGAAGTTGCAAAATATCTATGTGATGTAATCCCTGATGGCGGAAAAGTATTGACACAATGTTTTGCAGAAACGATTATTGGAACTATGACTAGAACTTTAAAGGAGCAAGGTAAAAATGTAAAATTTTACTGCACAGAAACTAGACCTTATTATCAAGGAGCAAGACTTACTGCAACTTGCATAAATGAAATGGGATTTGATACATATGTAATAACAGATAATATGGTTGCCTACACTATGGAAAATATAGGAATAGATGTATTCACATCGGCGACAGATACAATTACACTTGACGGTCATGTTGCGAATAAAGTTGGCACACACCAAATTGCAATTGTTGCTCGTGAATTTAATGTTCCTTTTTATGTGACGGGAATGCCCGATATGGGAAAAAAGAAAAAAGAGGACATAGTGATTGAAATGAGAGATCCATCCCTTGTGTTAGGCAATCACACTGCAAAGGGAGTAAAGGCAATTTATCCTTCTTTTGATATAACACCTCCAGAACTAATCACAGGCTTTGTAACAGACAAGGGAATTTACAAACCAAGGGAATTAAAAAAATATTTTGAAACAGATTATAAAAGTTATTATTAAATGTAATAAAAATTGTATTGAACTTTTAAAAATAAATAAATTAATAAATAAAAAAGGAGAGTAGTTAAAAATAATTTAACCATTCTCCTTGAGTTTAAAAAAGTGTTACGAAAATAAAATTAATTATAAACCATATCATCTTAAATAGAAGTTCAAAAAGCGTAAAAGCAATTACATACCAGCCAATGAAATTAATTTTTGATCTTCCAACAAATTCTTCTTTATAAAGAGTTATTGCAATGAGAAGGGATAATATAACTAATATTAATGTAGCAAGAGGCATTGCAGTAAGTGCTTGCAACATATTGTATTTAAAGAATCCACCAAAAGGTGAGATAATAAATCCAATAAATAAAAATACTTTGCATATTATCCAGTTTATAAGAGCAAATTTTTTGACTTCAGGATAACTTGTGTCAATTTCATCTCTATCAGTTGCAATATTAAGTGGGATATAAAATTCTAAGTAATCAAATACAAGTTTAAGTATTAAAAATAGTATTAAAATAAACTTAAAAGATCCACTGCCAATTAAAAGTGCAATTGCATTTAATATTGTACCAATTCCAATTAAAATTTTACTTTCCTTTGAACCAAAGTCCCCAATATAGTTAGAAATTTTGTCAGTAATATTACTTAAAACTTCCATTATTTTGTCGAGGGAATCTAAAGATGATTTAGAAATTTTTGATTCCATATCATTTACCTTTTTGGAAAGATTATTTTCAATAGCTTTGTCAACTTTTGAATCTACAGATTCTATTTCTTTTACAGGTTTTTCGCCATTATCTTTAAAACTAAATAAATTCTTTAAGTTTTTAGGTTTAATATTTTTTTTATTAATTGTATGCTTATCAGAATTCTTAGAAGTTTCTCCTTGTTTAGGTATTTTTATACTGTTGAGTTTTTCAGAAAGCTCAGAATTATTCTTTGATTTAAAATCTTTAGAATTAGCCTTAAACTCATTAGATTTATCTTCTTTTGTGGTATTAATGTTTGTATCATTGAAACTTTTTTCCGCTAAATCTTTATTTTTATTTTGAAATTCTTGAGGTTTCTTTTTTACATTTTGAGATTTATTACTTAAATCATCCTTTTTTTTCTTCTTTGCATCTTCAGACTTTTTAATGGCATCTTCAATGTCAATTTTTGGTGTAGAAAGAGTATTTTCAAAAGATTTTTCAGAATCCTCAACAGATTTACTAATTTCTAAATTTCTCGCATTTTCCTTTTTCTTGCTATCGTCTTTAATGCTTGAAAAAATTGAAAATTCGTCGTCCTCTTCATTTATAAAATTTTTCCATTTTTCTCTTAAAGAAAATTTTTTAGGACTTTCATTTTGAAAATCCACATTACTATGAAATCTTTCAGAATTATCAATTGAACTGTCTAAAGGAATTTCTTCTGCAGAAATGTCTTTTAAATCAGAAGGTTTCTTTGAACTTTCGTCGAAATTTGACTTTTTAAGTTCTTCTTGAACTCTTCTTATTAATTCTTTTTGACTCATTCCTGATTCGAGTTTTGATTCCTTATTTGCATCTAAAAATGCTTTATCAGCTTTTTTTGCATCATCAGCATCATATTCATTTTCAGATGTTTTAGATTCTTTTTTTATATCAATATTCTTTGAAGGAGATTCTTTAAGTTTTCTTTCTCTTGCAGTGGATTTTGCTTGGACACTACTTTTTTCGTATTCTTCAATATTTTTAGAAATTTTTCTATCAACCTCAGCAATAATATTTTTGAGTTCGTCAGTAGTGTCAATGCCATCAAGGGATTTTGGATTAAATACTCTAGTGTGTTCACTTGTTTTTTCAACTTTAGCAGTATTTTCTTTTTTTATTGATGAATTTGATGTAATATTGACTTTTACATCTTTTAAATTGTGACCACAGGAAGCACAAAAGTTGTCATCTCTAGAGACAGGATTCCCACATTTTGGACAAAACAATGTAGCACCTTCTTTCATTAATTCTATTAAAATATTATAACATATTTTTTATGACCTATAAATCTTTTATGTAGTAAATAAAAGAATAGAAAAGTCATTGTGATTAAAAGTAAAAATTTTAAAGCAATAAATTTATGAAAAAAAAGAAGCCTCGAAAGGCTTCCTTATAAAAGTTAAGCTAAAATTATTTTGCTTTTTCTTCAGTTTGAGCAGCATTAGTAGTTGCTTCTTCAGTTTTAGCTTCATCAGCTTTAGCGTTTACTTCTTCTTTAGCTTTTTCTTCGTCAGCTTTTACGTTAGCTTCAGCTTCTTTAGCATTAGCTTCAACTTTAGCTTTGTTAGCTTCAGCTTGTTTTTCTACTGCTTGGTTTTTAGCGTTAGCAGCTTCTTCTTTTTTGCTGTTAGAACCTTGGCATGCTACCATACCTAACATTAATACAGAAATCATTCCAACGCTTGCTATTTTCTTTAAATTTTTCATTTTAATAAATCCTCCTATTGAAACTTCTTGTTTCTTGATTTGCCTATATAATATATTTAGTATGTGATAATTGTGTGAAGATGATGTTAAAAATTTTGGAAATCAGAGAAAAAAGAATTTGCAAAAACTTTAAAAGTAATTTAATAAAAAATTTTTTCATGTATAATTATTTTAGGTGAGAAAATGTATAAAGCATTATATAGAAAATATAGACCACAGACTTTTGATGAAATGTGTGGTCAGGAAGCAGTAAAAGCTTCACTAAAAAATCAGGTAAAAACAGGAGAAATTAGTCACGCATATATATTTCAAGGTACTAGGGGAACGGGAAAGACTTCTGCTGCAAAAATTTTATCTCGTGCAGTAAATTGTCTTCATCCAGTTGATGGAAATCCATGCAATGAATGTGAAAATTGCAAACAAATTTTAAAAGAATCAGTTTTAGATGTAGTTGAAATGGATGCTGCAAGTAATAATGGAGTAGATGACATAAGGGAATTAAAGGAAAAAGTAATTTATCCGCCTCAATCTCTTAAGTATAAAGTTTACATAATAGATGAGGTTCATATGTTATCAAAGGGCGCCTTTAATGCACTTTTAAAAATATTGGAAGAACCGCCAAAACATTTGATTTTTATACTTGCAACTACAGAAATCCAAAAAATACCAGCAACTATTTTATCTAGATCTCAAAAATTTAATTTCAAAAGAATATCCATAGAAGAAATTACAGAGAATTTGAAAAAAATTACTTCTCTTGAAAAAAAATCCTGTGATGATGAAGTTTTTACACTTATTGCAAAATCAGCTGATGGTGCAATGAGAGATGCACTTTCGGTTTTAGATCAACTTCTTACAAAAAATAAGGAACATATAACGCTGAAAGATGCAATGGAAGTTCTAGGCATATCATCTTCAGAATTATTATTTTCACTTTCAAAAGCATTGGTAGAAAAAAATGTAAGTGAGTCACTTTTTGCAATTGATGAAATTTATAAAGAGGGAGTGGAATTCAATACTCTTGCTTCACAAATTTTGAGCCATTTTAGAGATCTTTTACTTGTAAAAACTTTAAAAGATCCCAATAAAATTGTCTACACAACTTATTTAAATGAGTTTAGAGAGCTTGCTGCAAAAGTTGATCTTGAGGAACTTTTAATAATTATTGATATTTTAAAAAATTTATCAGTGGAAATAAAGTATGCAGACAACAAGCGTGTTGTATTTGAGATGAATGCAATAAAAATTTGCAATAGAGTTATTAAAGATGATTTAGCACTTAGAGTTAAGGCTTTGGAAGAAAAAATTAATTCCTTTGGCGATGTAAATTTTGCATTAAATTCTTTTAAAGATTTTTCAAAGGACATTGTCAATAATAATTCAGTTAAAACAACAAATGTTGAAAATCAATTAAATAAAAGCATTGTTAATGATATGAAAAGTGATGCTAATATAAATGACCTCAAAGATAATGCTTCAATTGAAAAATCAAATCAATCTGATATAATAGAGGACAATGGTAAAGTTCATAATGAAGGTGCAACTATAACTCTTGAAAAAATAAATAGTGATTGGCAAAAATTATGTCAAGAATTAATTTCTAGAAAATATAATGGTTTCGGTAGAAATATTGCCTTTGGAAAACCAATGAAGTTTCAAGACAATATTTTAGAAATTGCATTTAAAGAAGAGCATGAGTTTTTTTATAACTTTTGTTCTGATTCCGAAAGAAAAAATATTTTACCAGATCTTTTAAAGGATATCTATGGCATAGATATTGATGTTAGGATGAAGTTACAAAAAAGTGGTATAGACAAATTAGAAGAAATATTTGGAAAAAATAATATAGAAGAAATTTAGGAGGAAATATGGCTAGAGGTGGATTTAACGGCTTCCCAGGCGGAGGCGGAAGAAATAATATGATGAAACAAATTGAGAAGCTTCAAAAACAAATGGAGGAAATGCAAGAAAATTTAGCAAATGAAGAAATTTCTGCGACTTCTGGAGGCGGTGCAGTTTGTGCAACTGTTAATGGAAATAAAGAACTTATTTCTATTAAACTTGACAAAGATGCAGTTGACCCAGAGGATGTTGAAATGCTTGAAGATTTAATTGTAGCTGCAGTAAACGAAGCTATGAGAAGTGCTGAAAGTAAAATGAATTCTCAAATGGGCAAATTAACTGGTGGATTAAATATTCCGGGGCTATAAGATGAATAAAGAAGTTGGTCCTATTGAAGACTTGATAAAAAAGTTGAATAGACTTCCTGGGATTGGTTCAAAAACTGCTCAAAGGCTTGCTTATTACATTATTGGACTTGATGAAAATGAAGTGGAAAATCTTTCAGATGCAATTCTTTCCGCTAAAAGAAATACAGTTAAGTGTTCCATTTGCATGAATTATGCAGATAGTGATCCTTGTGAAATTTGTTCTGACAAGGCAAGGGATGATTCAGTTATTTGTGTAGTTGAAAGCCCAAAAGATGTCGAGGCAATGGAAAGATCTCTTAGTTTCCGTGGAAAATACCATGTCCTTCATGGAGTAATATCTCCCTTAAAGGGCAAGACTCCAGAAGATGTCAAGGTTAAAGAATTAATTGACAGAGTTAAAAGGGGAAATATTAAAGAGATAATAGTTGCAACTAATCCAACAGTTGATGGCGATGCAACTGCAACTTATATAAAAAATGTTCTAAAAGACTTTGACATTACAATTTCAAGAATAGGATATGGACTGCCTGTTGGAGGCGATCTTGAGTTTTATGACGAGATAACAATTCAAACGGCAATGGAAAATAGAAGAAGACTAGATTAATTTTGGGACATTGTCCCAATTTTTTCTTTTAAAATTTTTAGAAAGGGGAAAAGTTTGTCTAATAATAAAAATAATTTTAATAAATACATTCCCACAATTCTCTATGTAATTTTGGCGATAGTAATTTTTTATGTAGTCGCTATATTTTTAGTTCCCAAATTAAATAAAGGGTCTGATATAAAGGAAACTGATTATGTATCCTTTGTAAATATGATCAACAAGGGTGAAGTTAAGAAGGCAGAGGTAAGAGACAAAACTATTGCCTTTGAAGTAGAAAAAGACGGGAAAAAGATAAAATATCAAACTAATAGGATGTACGATCCAAATTTAGTTGATAGACTAGTTAATAAAGATGTAAAATCTGCACAAGTTTATAAAGCTGAGATGAACCCAGTATTGTCTTTTATAATTTCAACAGTAGCTACCTTTGCAATTTTTATTGCTTTTTGGCTATTTCTTTCAAAATTTATATTTAAGAGAATGGGCGATGTTGGTCCAATGAATTTTGGAAAGAGTGGTGCAAAAATTTATGTGGAATCAACTGATGGAATAAAGTTTGAAAATGTGGCAGGTCAAGATGAAGCAAAGGAAGCTTTATCAGAACTTGTAGATTTTTTACACAATCCAAAAAAATATACAAAAATCGGAGCAAAATTACCTAAGGGAGCACTTTTAGTAGGACCTCCAGGAACTGGAAAAACTCTTCTTGCAAAAGCTGTGGCAAGTGAAGCAGAAGTACCCTTCTTTTCAATATCTGGTTCAGCTTTCGTTGAAATGTTTGTAGGTCTTGGCGCTGCAAAGGTTAGAGATTTATTTAAACAAGCTGTGGAAAAGGCTCCTTGTATAATTTTTATTGACGAAATTGATACAATTGGAAAGAAGAGAGATGGAGCTGGATTTTCAGGAAATGATGAGAGAGAACAAACTCTTAACCAACTCCTTTCTGAAATGGATGGATTTGATGCAAAGGCAGGAGTGGTAATTCTTGCTGCAACTAATAGACCTGATTCTCTTGATCCAGCTTTATTAAGACCGGGTAGGTTCGATAGAAGAATCCCTGTTGAACTTCCAGATTTAAGTGGAAGGACAGCAATTTTAAAGGTACACGCTAAGAATATAGAGAAAGAAGATGGCATAGATTATGACAAAATCGCTCGTGCAACTGCAGGAGCAAGTGGTGCTGATCTTGCCAATATGGTAAATGAAGGAGCCCTTCGTGCAGTTCGTGAAGGCAGGGATAAAATGAGCGAAAGAGATTTGGAAGAATCTGTAGAAGTTGTCCTTGCCGGTTATGAAAAGAAAAATGCGGTTATTTCTCCAAAGGAAAAGAGAATTATAGCTTACCATGAAGTTGGCCATGCTCTTGTAGCTGCAAAGCAAAAGGATTCTGCACCAGTTCATAAGATTACAATTATCCCAAGGACTTCAGGTGCATTAGGTTATACTATGCAAGTTGATGAAGAAGAAAAATTCCTTATGTCAAAGGAAGATGCAATTAATAGCATAGTAACTTTAACTGGAGGAAGGTCAGCTGAAGAATTAATCTTTGGCATAAGAACAAGTGGCGCTTCAAATGACATTGAAAAGGCTACAAAAATTGCCAAAGCAATGGTAACTAGATTTGGTATGACAGATGAGTTTGGTTTTGTTGCACTTGAGTCTATGACAAACGCATATCTTGGTGGAGATACTTCACTTCAATGTTCACCACAAACTCAATATGAAATTGATGAAGCCGTTCAAAAAATTATTAGCGATGCCCATGACAAAGCTCGTGAAATTTTAAAAGAAAATATTAAAGCACTTCACGCAATTTCAGAGTATCTTTTAAGACAAGAAACAATTACTGGCGAAGAATTCATGGACATTTTGAAGGAATATGACAATAAAGAAGAGCAAGTTGAAATTCAAGAAGAAAGTCAAGATAGTAAAGAAGATAATAGTGAAGAGTAATATTTTAAAATCTTATTTAAGATAAGAATATAATATTGTTCAAGATTTTCTCATTAATACTAATTATATTCAAATTAATATTTTATATAAGGGTGATGTTGCATGATAGATAATTCTATTATGCTCATCACTTTTTTTATGGGTCTTTGCTAAAAGTGTTGGAGGAGATAATTAATGATATGGTTTATGGTTTATTGCCAAAGCCATATTTTTTTAGCATGAAAAAAATCATAAAGGGAGATTAAAAAATCTCTAGTAATTTTCTTAATTATCTTAATTATGAGTTAAATATTTTTAAATTTTCCTTTATTGTAGCTAGTAGATAAAGCATTCTTAATTTTTCTAAATAAATATTTTACATTTGCTTTAATTTTTACTAAATTTTCTTTGGAACTTCTTATAAGCTAGGATTCAAAAAAGTAAAAAAATTAAATAAATTACACTTATTTAATAAATTTATCAAAGTTTATTTAACTAACAAAAATAATGTTATATATAATAATGATATCAATTATTGTTATCATTTAAAAGGAGGAATTTTTTAATGCGAAAAAGGATAATAGCTTTTAGTATAGCAATCCTTATGATGTTTACTAGCTTGGGATCGACATTAGTCTATGCCAATGATATAGGAAATAATCAAGGTAAAGTAGAAAAGCTAAAACAATTGAAGATAGTAGTTGGAGATGAAAAGGGGAATTTAAACCTTGATAAACCAATTAAGCGTAGTGAAATTACGAAGATAGTAATTTATGCTCTAGGATATGAAAAAGAGGCAAAAAGACTTTCTAATGTAAAATCAAAATATTCTGACATTGGTCAAAATCATTGGGCAAATGGCGTCATTCAAGCTGCATCTCAGATTAAGATGCCAAATGGTAAGTATTTGATTGAGGGTTATCCTGATGGAACTTTTAAGCCAGATAATAATATTACTTATGCGGAACTAATAAAGATATTAGTAGTAGCTAGCAAAAAGAATCTCAGCGACCAGATGATTAAAGATGCCAAATGGCCAGATAGTTATATAAGCTGGGCTAAAGAAGAAAAAATAATAGGAAAAGATACTGGTGTTGAAATTAAAGACTATAATAAACCTGCAATAAGGGAAATAGCATTTGTATCACTATATAATTCCTTGGAACTTTTGAAAAATCAAAATCAAGAAGTAAAAAAAGAAAGTGAAAAACCAAAGAATAACCAAAGTATAAGTTTGGCAAGTGGTAGAAAGCGTCCATATAGGGATTACGTTTACTTTTATGATTATAGTGATAATAATAAAACTGAAGTACCAAAAACAAATAATCAAGAGACGAAGCCAACACCGACAGAACCGAAGCCAGAAAATCCAAAAATAGATAAGGGACAAACTTTAAAAAAATTAACTAATCCAAGGCAGGGTCAGAAAGGCAAATATGAAAGAGGTAAACCTGCACTACTAGGCACTGGAATCAGCGGACTAGATGGATTAAGAATTGATCCAGGTCAAAAATTTGGAGAAGTAAAGGCAATTAAAGAGGCTTTATCAAATCCAAAGGTAGGACCAGGACAAATTTTTGAAAAATGGCAACAGATAAAAACTGGAAAGCAATACACAATTGAGGAGCTATTAAAAACAAAATTAACTAAGGATATGGTTTATGAATGTCCTTATGGCTTTCATTATGTCGAGTTAAAACCTATTACTAGGTCGGATCCGAACTATAAAGCACCGAACCTTGATGGAAAAGCGTCAGTCTATGTTTATAGATATAACAGATTGGGTTGCAAACACTTTGAGATAAAAGAAGAAGCAGTCCAAAATGATTTTAAAATAGGTCAAAAATATGGTGAATTAAATTCAGAGCTTTTGACAAAGCTAGAAGAATTATCCCAAGAAGAAGGTTTTAAAAACTTCTACATTGGAAAATATCCATCTGAAGGGAATATGGATATTGAAGTTAAGACTCTTGATGAATTAAAGACAATGTCATCTGAAGAAAACCATAGATATGGTGGAGGTTATACAGATATTTATATTTACGCCTATGAGAATACATTAAAGAAACCGAATAAAAAAGATCCTGGAGAAATTTCTACGGAATTAAAATCAAAATTCGAAAAAGGTAAACCAGCTTTTAATGGAGCAGGTCTAGATGGATTAAGACTAGATATAGGCGAGAGATTTGACTCAAGAGATGATGTTAAATCTGCTTTAACAAATCCAAAACCAGCACCTGGATATAAATTTATCAAGTGGAAATTAAAAGAAACTGGAAAAGAATATTCCATAGAAGAAATTTTAAAATTAACATTGACATCCAATATGATAGAAGATTGTCCAACTGGATATAAGTATATCAATATAGAAATGATCACTGAAAAAGATCCAAACTATGTGGCACCAGAACAAGATACAGATAAATTATCCAACGAGGTATCTGTCCACATTTGGAGAACATCACGTGCAGGTTGTAAACATTATGACAGTGGCGAAATATATGTTCAGGACAAATTCACTATTGGCAAGCCTTATAGTCAATTGGATTCAAAGACATTAAAGGTATTAGATAAATTATCTAAGCAATATAGACATCACAGTATTTATATAGCAAGAGCTGAAGGAGCGGATGGAAAAGATAGAGATATAAGGTTCCAAAATGTGGGAAATGGACCTGCAAATCTCAAGGCATTATTGGAAACTGTATCAAGTAATGAGCATAGATATGGAGCAGGCAATCCTAATATCTATATCTATTTCTACGACAATCCATATAATTCCAATTTAGATAACAAGCAAGATCCTACACCACCAGAGGTAATTGAGGGCGAGAAGTATAATATCTCAATTGACGGCAAGGGCATTATGTTCTTTGTCAAGGCGGATTACGAGACGAATTATATACAAGGAAAGTTTGATTATCCAGCTAACTCTAAGATTTTGATAAAATTTGGTTCAAATATGACAGCTACTGGAAAGAAAGTTGACGGTTGGAAGGTAGTTAGTACAGGTGGCGAAAATATTAAAGTTGAATATCCTGAAGGAGATTTTCCATATTTCATCATGCCAAAATCTGATGTTACAATAAGTCCAATATTAGTAGATGAAAATGTAACACCTCAACCTCAGCCAGAACCACAGCCAGAGCCAACACCTCAACCAGAACCACAACCTCAACCAGAACCACAACCTCAACCTCAACCAGAACCAGATCTTCCAGGAAGTGTAGAATTGGGAGAAAGTGTCAATATAATTGGTGGCATAGATCCCAATACGAATAAAAATTTAGAAATCAGGATTAACCAAAAGTTTGGCGATGTTGACAAGGTTAAAAATGCTATTCTAAATTTTGAAGCAGGAGAGGGAATGGAAGTAGCTGCTTGGCAAATAGAAAAGACGGGCAAGGTTTATACGACAGAAGAACTTCTAAATCTAAGAGTTACAGAAGATATGATTAAACGCAGCGAGTGGGATGATTATGAAATGCATCTTAATCCACAGCTTCAAGTAAAGGGACAAAAAGCTGATAAAAAAGAATTGAAAGAAAAAGTTGAAAGTGCTAAAAAATTGGATTTAAGTGGATACACATCAGATAGTGCAAATAAACTCAAGGATACAATTAAAAGAGCGGAAAAAATTCTTAAACTCGAAAATCCAGCTATTACAGAAATAAGCGTAGAGCTCTTTAACTTAGAACAATTCGAAAAAGGTTTAGTAAGTAAAGATAATAAGCACACAGTTAGTTTCACATCAACAGAATCCAACACCTATACTCACTGCCTATATGGAACTGAAGATTATATAGAGAAGTGGAAGAATGCTTCCTATGAGATAAATGACGATAAAAAATCTAATGTGGAGTATTCAGGTGGACCAGCAGGAGAATATAGAACAAATCATTATAAAGAAATGTCATTTATGAGAGGCACGACATTAGATGTAAGTCCTGAAAGTTCTATCTATATTAGGGTAGCTTTAAGTACTGGAGATGGAAAAACTCTAAAACAAATTCTAGTAAATAACGAACCAATAGTATTTGAAAGGGAAAAAGATCCAATAACTGGCATAGCAGGTTACGAGACTAAACCTATTAAAATTAAAATAGATAAGGATACTACAATTAAAACTATATTTGTAGATGAACAAGAAGAAGAAATAAAAGAACCTGTGCCAATGAAAGTATTTATATTTTCAGATGAACAAGAAAATGTTCAGGAAGATTTTATGACAGATCAACCATTGTCTAATCTAAATGAAAGTATGAAAGAGACATTGACAAAGTTGGCGAATAAACCGGGATTTAAATATTTCTTTATCCATAGAGAACCTATATCTTCTGCTACAAGAAATGACACTATCATCGGGAACTTAGAAAAATTATTTGCTTATAGCTTGAAAGAATCTGATGAATATGATGATGGACAATACAAAGGACAGGTTTATATTTACGCCAGCATAGACTCCAATAGTATAAATAACACACCCGAGGAAGATGAATCGGAGATAAATAAAGAAGCTGTTAATGTCAAGGTTCATATCTATGATTGGAACAGTGTAACAAATAAAGCAACAAAACATTTGACTCAGGAAAATTTCCAAACAGGTCAAAAATATGCCTTATTAAATAAGGATATGTTAGACAAGCTAAAATCATTGTCTCAAACACCTGGTTTTAGATATTTCTATATTGCAAGAGCAAAAACAAATGAGGCTCAGAAGCATAATGACATCATATTTAATAAGAAGGCAAATAGTTATGAGGAGCTTTTAGATTATGTATCTAAGGAGTCTGATCAGTATAATACGACAGATTTCAAGACTCAGATTTTTATCTATGCCAGTATAGGAAAGCCGGGCGAAAGCAGCGGTAAGTCTGAGGATGAAAGTTCAAATCAAGGTTCTAAATTATATAGTGTCGAAACCAAAGGTGCAATTCGATTTGGCGATGGTCAATGGATTGAAGAAGCTTTGCCGGGTACTAAAATCTATGTAGAAGTAACTAATTTTGGAAAAAAGAAGTGCAAGCTAAAAGTAACGGCAAAGGGCAAAAGTATAGAAGTTAAAACTGACGCCGAAGGCAAGGCTTATTTTATTATGCCGAAAAGTGATGTCTTAGTTGAAGCTGTAGAAATAAAATAGAAAAGAAATGAAATCAATTAAAAGCCATCCTCCTAGGAGGTTGGCTTAACCAAAGTATAAAGTTATAAAAAATTTATCAAAGTAAAATACTAAATACGAAAGGAAAAGTATGAAAAACATAGCAAAAAGATCTTTAAGCTTTATTTTAGCACTTGTGTTATTTTTAGGGATTATTCCATATTCAGTTATGGCAAAAGGTCCTGAAGGTGAAAACTCAAGTGAAGTAACTAGAGAAAATTTTCCTCTAGTTGAAGCTTTTTTAGATGGAAAAATAGATACTGCAAAAGATGTACAGAGAAGAGTATATATACTTGAGTTTGAAAAAAGTAAAAGAGATAGTATAATTGCAAAACTTAATAAAATTGAGGGCTTAAAGATAAAGTATAGTTACGACTCTCTTTTTAATGGTGTATCTGTAGAAACTTATACAAATACACTTGACCAAGTGAAAGCAATAGATGGAATAAAAAATATTCAAGAAAATGGGACTTTTGTACCACAAAATTTAAATGCAAGAAGCATGACAAAAGTAAACGAAGCAGTAAAATATGCAGAAGAAGTTAGAAAGGAAAAACTTGACGGTCGAGGAACAGTTGTTGCTGTAATAGACTCTGGAATGGATATTAATCATCCTGCAATGAGAATAGATGATGATGCAAAACCCTATGTAAAGATAAAAGAAAATAAAATTCAAAAGGGCTTTACATTAAAAGTACCTCATGGTTTTAATTATCTCGGGGGATCTTTCGATTTAATGGAAAGAACTCCAAGAGCTCACGGAATGCACGTATCAGGAATTGTAGCAGGGAACTCAACTGATTTTAAAGGAGTTGCTCCAAATGCACAATTATTCATGTATAGAATGTTTTCTGACAGAATGTATCCAACTATTGATAAGGATGGAAAACCGACACAAGATTATGGACAATTTGAATATGGTGGAGACGATGCAGTCTATCATGCTATGGAAGATGCTGTAAAAAATGGAGCTGACGTAATAAGTATGTCCATAGGTCAAGCAGGGAATGGTTATATAGGAGATATTTACTACAAAGCCGTTAGAAATGCAGCAGAAAAGGGTGTAGTTGTAGTATCAGCTATTGGAAATTATAGTTCATCAGCTTCTGGAGATACTTTTGGTTTTTATCCAGATAATAATGCTAAATTAGTGGATAATTCTGCTATGACATATATTGCATCAGTTGGTGAAGGACTTTCAGTAGGTTCTACAACTAACGATAAAGTTCCACTAGATACTGTAAACATTGGTGGCACAGATTTCCATCATAAATATATGGGCAGCGATGAGGCAAATAAGCAGTTTACAAAGAACAAAGAATATGAATTTGTATTTGTTGGAAATGGTAGAGAAAAGGCTGTAAAAGATCTTGATTTAAAAGGTAAAGTTGCTGTTGGACTTAGAGGTGGTGGAACAATATACGATAAGTTTGAAAATGCAGCTAAAAAAGGGGCTGTGGGATATATTCTCATAAATGCACCTATATATTATAGTAGAGATCACTACAAACAATATCCAGTAATGGATTACGATACAGACAAGCTGACAATAGATAGAATTAATACATCTAAAATGTGGATCACAAGTATTGATGGAACGCAGGGAGATATTCTTAGAAAAATGATAAAAGATTCTCCAAAACAAAAAGTCGAATTTAAAGATGAAAAAACTCTCGTATCTATCAATAAAGACACTAAAGTATCAGGTTTTTCTGGTTGGGGACCTAATGCGGAACTAGAACTTAAACCGGAAATAGTAGCTCCTGGAGAAAATGTATATTCAACTTATCATAATGGCGAGTATGGACTTATGTCTGGAACATCAATGTCAACTCCTCATATTGCAGGAATTTCTGCAATTCTAAAAAACAAAGTAACAGAACTAATAAATAGTGGAGCCAATTATGAAGGTGGCAGGGTAAAACTAAATAAAATACTACTAATGAATACTGCAGATCCTCTTATGGATACGGCAGAATCTAGCACAGAATCCTCTCCACGCAGGCAGGGCGCTGGAATGGTAAATGCTTATGATGCACTAAGGGCAAATGTCTTAGTTACACATAATGATAAAGGTGCTGTCGAATTAAAAGAGATTCAAACAAATACTGTAAAATTTAACTTGAAAATTAAAAATTATTCAAATGAAGCTCAAAAATTTCAAGTGAATTTTGGACCTGTGCTTGGAGAAACTGTAAAAGAGTTTTCAAAACCTAATATGGCAGATTCAGCGAGAAAATATAATGATTTTGAAGATGAATTTGAAAACCATACTGTTTATGAAACACGCTCAAAGGCAATAGTAGGTGCAAGCATAAATTCAAATATGGAATATGTAGAGTTAAAACCTAAGGAAGAAAAAGAAATAAGCATCACATTAAATACAGGAAAATCAAAAGATGAATTTGTAGAAGGATTTATCTATCTTGATGCTGAAAATCCAGAAAAACAACCGGGATTGTCAATTCCTTATTTTGGTTACAAAGGCGATTGGAATGCAGGTAAAATCATTGATTCGCCAGCATGGGAAGATGATTCCATTTATAAATTAACGACAGTGCTTGCTACTAAGGAAGCACATCACGATGATTCACAAGGTTTCATAGAACTTGGAAAAGATAAAGATGGTAAAATAGACCCTAATAAAATTGCTTTTTCAAATAAAGGAATAAGAGCATGGGACGGAGTAGCTGCAAGAATAATTCCATTGAGAGAAGCTAGGGATTTAGAAGTGTCAATAGTTGATAAAGATCACAAACTTGTGAGAATATTATCGACATCTAAATATTTTAGAAAGTTTTTTGCACAATTCCCATTAGAAAATAAATGGCAATTTGATAATAAATTCTTAGCGCCAAATCCACTTTTACAATGGAATGGCGAGGTATATGTAAGTAGAGATGGTCAATTTGATGATGAGGAAGCTTATCCAGGAATTATGGTTCCAGCAAATGAAGGACAATATTATTTCAGAATAAGAGCTCGCGTAAAGAAAAACGCACCTTATCAAGAGCTATATATGCCTGTTAGAATTGATAACAAAAGTCCAAAGATGACAATGATTCCGACATTTGGTGCAAACACAGCAAGTTTTAAAATCAGTGATGATCATGGGCTTGCATTTGTTGGTGCAAGTATAGATGGAAAAATAGTTCCAGTTCAAAAAATTGGCGATGATGAATATAAAATTGAAAATTTAGATGAGCATATCAATAAATTGACTAGATCAGCACTTCGTATAGAGGCAATGGATACTGCAGGAAATATTATGGAAGGATACAGTGTAGACTTAAATAAAAATGCAGAAGAAAGTACAGCTGTTTCTCATAAAGCTGACACAAGACCTGGTGCCATAGTCTATACAGAACTTGATGATGATACTGAAGCTAAGTTTAGACCAGAACTTTCAAAAATGATGTATAATTGGCGTGAAACAAATTTGAGCACTAAAGATATATCAAAAATCGAAGATAAAATTTATTTTACGACAGAATTCTTCAATATGCCTGAAGGTACTGAAAACTACAGAATGAGATTGACATCTTACAATTATAGTAAAAATGGATACAATCCTATGACAGATATCTTGGGATTGGGAACAGGTGGAAGAGTTCCAAGTCAACACCTTGAAATTCAAGAAGGATTTAATATTATAAATGTAACAGTTTATAATAAAGATAATCCTGACGAAATATTATATAGCAAGGGTCATATTATACTATTAGATAGTGAAGCACCAGAATTTAAAATAGATACTTCAAAAATTGGAAAAGACGATTCAAATATATTTGACTCTAGTGAGTATATATTTACAAATTCAGACACTATAAACATTAAGGGTGAGGTAAGTGATTCTAATGACAATTGGTCTATGTTCATCAATGGAGATAATGTAGCAAGTGAAAATCTACCAGGAATTATGGGAGAGAATAAGGTAGAATTTAATCGTGAAATATCTGTAAAAGATGGCGATTTAATAACACTATATGCAGAGGATAGGCATCACAATAAGAGTAAAGAATTAAAATATAGAGTTGCCTTTGATGATGTTGCACCGACAATAAATGTCAAGAATCAAAGTTTTGAAGGCAGCGATGTACTTGATGTTGAAATCAAAGACGATAGAAGCATAGCTGATGAGGCAAAAATTATCCTCGTAAATGGTAAGCTTTATGAAAGTGGAAGCCAACTTTCAAAATATGGAGATAACTACATTATCCAAGTAATAGCTACTGACAGAGCGGGAAATATTTCTGAAAAGATTATTGACGCAAGCAAAAAAGAAGATAAGAATGTCGAATTTCCTGAAATACCATTAAAGAAAGATGCCTTTGAATTTAGCGATTTAAATGATGTAAATTCTATACTAGAATTACCAAGTGATTATAGTGCAGAAATTTTAGATAAGGCAAAAATTGAACAAGTAGATGGAAATAAGCAAGTAGCAAAAATTAAGATAAGAATAAAGAATGAGGAAAATATTTATAAGACAAGAGAATATATACTGCCAATTAAACAAGCTATTTATGAAGAAGTAGAAGGAGTTGCTTCTGGAATTAAGGCTGAAGAAGATTTAAAAGCTAAGAAACGTCCAGGACGCTATACAAGTGAAACTTTAAATATAGCTCTCAAGAAAGATAAATTCTTGGCTGAAGAATTAAAAGATATAAATGTATTATTTGATTTACCTAATGGAGTAAGTGCAAGACTTATAAAAACAATTGATGCAAATAAAGTAGGCAAAACTCTTGTAGAAGTTGAATTTACAAAGGCTGGCAAAACTTATAGACAGGATTATAATATTGAAATTCTTCCAATACCAGATGCTAAATTAATCAAATTAAATGTAAATGAGGATGAATTAAATAATATAGCTAGCTTATTTGAAAAACCAGAAGGAATAAGCGTTTCTTTAAAAGATTCTAAAGACGAAGGAAGAAACAAGAAGAAAATAGTAGTTTTAATAAAAGATAATTATGGAAATGAAGTTGAGAAAGAATACACTATTAATATTTTAAAAACTCCTTCAACAAAAGTAGAAACACCAAGCACTCCATTATCGCCTATTGATACAAGTAAAAAATTAGACGATGATAGTTATTACTCATACCAAACTTATCCAAGAATGAGCGGGTATAAACAACCTTCAAAGGTAAATGAAGTAAGGGCGGTTGATAATAAAAAAGAAACTAAAGAAAGCAACAAAAATGAGAATAGTTTTGTAAAATTAACTGACATAGACAATCATTGGGCAAAAAATATTATACAAGAAGCTGTTCAAAAAAATATTATAAAGGGCTATCCTGATAATACCTTTAGACCAGACAATCCTGCAACTAGAGCAGAATACGTATCTATTTTGAATAGAGTATTAGATTTAGATGATGTAGCGGGAGATTTTAAGTTTAAAGATATAAATAGTTCTGATTGGTATTATAAGGACGTTAAAAAATTGGTTCTCAATAATATAGTAAAAGGCAGATCAGAAGATGAATTTTCTCCTAATGGTAATATAACAAGAGAAGAAGCAATTACAATGATAGTTAGATATCTAAAGATGAAAAATATAGATATAAAAGCTAGTGCAAAGATTGAATTTAAAGATGCAAATACTATCTCCGACTGGGCAAGAGAAGATATGGAAATAGCATATAATCTCGGACTTATAAAAGGAGATACAGAAGGACAAATACTTCCTAAAAAAATGGCAACAAGGGCTGAAATTGTACAGATGATTAGCAATTTAGCAAAAATCCTTAAAAAATAAAGGCTCTATGTCAAATTATGAGGAGGCTCGATATTATCGAGTCTCTTTTTAATGTAAAATTTAAATAATACAAAAACTAGTGTTGTTGATCTATTATGAACATTATTATAGAAAAAATAAAAGAAACTTCTGCGGGGTGTACAGAAGTCTCTTTTATTTGTCAAATATAAGTAAAGGATGTAAAATAATTTTTATTATCTTACTAAGTATATTATAACTCCATATCAGCAAAAGTAAAGAAAAATTTTATAATGCGAATCATATTCCACATTGTGAATTACAATGAATATAAAATTAAAATTAATTCATTTAAGAATTCTTATCTTTTTGGCAATTAGGGCAGATGCCACGAAGTTCTACTATATGATTTGTAACAGTGTAACCTGTTTCCCTTTCTGCAATATTTTCAAATTCAGAAATTGGACAATTTTCTATGGCAGAAATTTTCCCACATTTATCGCATACGATGTAATGTCGGTGTCCCATATTTGCAAATTCAAAATAGTAAAGTCCATTGTGATATAAATTCTTTTTTAAAATATTTTTTTCAGTGAGTTCGTTTAACATTCGATAAAGGGAAGTGAAGCTTGGCAAAGATTTTTTATCCACTGCTTCATAAATTTCTTCAGTATTCATTGGTACATGGGAACTGTAAAGTAAATTTAGAAGTGCTAATCTTCCCTTAGTTATTTTCAAATCATTTTTCCTTAGTATATCTTCAAAGCTTTTCAAAAAACCACCCGCTTTCAATTTTTAATATTATTATAACAAAATTTATTTAATTTCAAAAATTACTTTAACAATAAATAATTAGTGCTATAATAATTAATGGAAATCATTATTATTTAGGAGGAAAAAATGAAAAATATTAAGAAAATTTTATTTTTATTAGCAGGAATTGTTTTATTTTCAGGCTGTTCCAAGGGTGCAGATATGAAAAATTCTACAAAAGAAGATACAAGTAAGGAAGGTCTAAAGGTATATGCTTCAGTTTATCCAATGTATGATTTTGCAAAGAAAATTGCTGGAGACAAATTAGATGTAGAAATGGTAATGCCACAGGGAATTGAACCTCATGGATGGGAACCAGATTCTAATGCAATTAAAAATCTTGAAAATGCAAATATGTTTATTTACAATGGTGCAGGTCTTGAATCTTGGACAGACAAAGTTGTTAATTCTTTATCAAACAAAGATTTAAAAGTTGTGGAAGCATCAAAAGGTGTTGAACTAATTAAGTCAGCTCATGATGAAGATGAAGAAGAACATGAACATGAAAAAGTTGAAAACAACAAAAACCACGATGCAGCTAAAGAAAACAACAATCATAGTCATGAAGACGGTCATGATCACGAAGATCACGAGCATGGTCCAATGGATCCTCACGTATGGATTTCACCAAAGAATGCAAAAATAGAAATGGAAAACATAAAAAATGCTTTTGTTGAACTTGACAAAGAAAATGCAGATTATTATGAGTCAAATTACCAAAAATATGCTAAAATGTTAGATGAACTTGATGCAAAATACAGTGAATCTTTAAATAAACTTCCAAACAAGACAATTGTAGTAAGCCATGAAGCTTATGGATATTTATGTAAAGAATATGGTCTTACTCAAATTGGTATAAAGGGCGTTAACGCAGAAACTGAACCTGATGCAAAGAAAATGGCGGAAATAATTAATTACATCAAGGAAAATAAAATAAAAACTATTTTCACAGAAGAATTAATTGATCCAAAAGTTTCAAAAATTATTGCCGATGAAACTGGATGCGAGGTAAAAGTTCTTTCTCCAATTGAAGGCCTTAGCGAAGAAGAAATTAAAAACAATGAAGAATATTTTAGCATCATGGATAAAAATTTAGAAAATTTAGTGGGTGCTTTAAAATAGTGAAGGAAAAATTGTTAGAAATCAAAAATCTAAGTTTTAAATACAGTGATGAATTAGTTTTAGATGACATAAATTTTGATGTTTATAGGGGCGACTATATCGCCCTTATAGGTTCTAACGGTGCTGGAAAGTCGACATTAGTTAAGCTGATATTAAATCAACTTAAACCACTTACTGGCACCATTTCTTTTTATACAAAAAATGGATTAAAGGACATTGGTTATGTTCCACAACTTTCCATTCCATCAAGCTTGGAATTTCCAATAACTGTAACGGAACTTTTATCTCTTGCACTTTATCCAAAGAACAAGGGATTTAAAAGATTAAAGGAATACGACAAAGAAAAAATTATCAATGCTTTAAATCTCGTTGGCATGGAAAAATACAAGGATAGACTTTACACAGAATTATCTGGAGGACAAAGACAGAGAGTTTTAATTGCAAAAACACTTGTGGCAACACCAGAATTTTTAATTTTAGACGAGCCAATGACAGGAGTAGATAAGGAGTCCAAGGATTCATTATTTCATCTCTTGAGCCATATAAATATGAAACACGAAATTACAATTCTAATGATCACACATAATCTTGAAGAAGTTGAAGAAAATGTAAACAAAGTTTTTGAGATAAAAGACAAAAAAATTAGGGAAGTGAAATAATGGAAATTTTTCAGTATTCATATATGATTAAAGCGCTAATTGTTGGAGCATTTTTGTCAATAATTATTCCGTGCATGGGAGTTGTAGTTGTAAACAAAAAGATTTCAGTGATTGGAGATGCACTTTCTCACGTTTCCCTTGCTGGTGTAATGCTTGGACTTATTACTTCAATTTCACCAGTGCTTGGTGCACTTTTATTATGTATAGTTGGTTCAATTTTTCTTGAATATGTTAGGAAAAAATTTCCTGGGTATCAAGAAATTTCCACTGCAATTTTAATGAGTACAGGAATTGGTCTTGCTTCACTTTTTTCTGGATTTGTAAAAACTAGTGCAAACTTTGAAGAATATCTTTTTGGTTCAATAATTGCTATTCCAGAATTTGATTTTTATTTAATTTTAATAGTTTCAATAATTGTATTTATTTTATTTTTCTATTTATTTACAGACCTCATGTATATTTCCTTTGACGAGTCTTCGGCAAGACTATCGGGAGTAAATGTAGATAGAATAAATTTGATTTTTATGATTTTAATCGCAGTTACAATTTCTGTTTCAGCAAGAACTGTTGGGATTTTAATCATATCATCTCTCATGGTAGTGCCAGTAGCCTGCGCAATGCAATTTAAGCTAGGCTATTTAAAGACGACTATACTTTCGTCTATCTTCGGTTTTATTTTTACAATAATTGGACTTGTATCATCCTTTTACATTGGACTTAAACCTGGTGGAGCAATAGTATTAATTGGAGTTTTATTTTTAACGATTATACTCTTAATAAAGAAAAAATAAGAGTGAGGATTTTGATTGACCTCACTCTTTATTAATATCTTATGTTTTAATTTTTAACTATAGACGACCGTAGTGAACATAATCTTCTTCATAGAAATATTTAAAATGTGAAGATGTTCCTGTTACGGAAAAATACAAATTACCACTCTCGCCAATGCCAACACTTCTGCTACCAGTAGTGCTAATTGCACCATTATTATAGAAGTCCCCATTAATTGAGTAATAAATTCTTGTGTTAGTTTCTATGTTATAGTACATATTGCCGTTGAAAGTTTTTGTAACAGAATTATACTCTCTATTCATATTAACATTTAAGATTTTATAAATATAATAAGTATCGTGACCAGAATCAACTTGAATATAAAATTTTAGTGTAGGTTTATAATCTGGACTTACATTTAAAGTTTTAGATAATGTAGTATAAGAAAAATCTCTTAATTTAGCTTCATTATTAGTTGAAAAATCTCCTCCAAGAATAGAATATATTTCCTTTTCATTATAGCCATCTTCCAGCATAGTATTGAACATTTCATCATAAGTTAATAGCTTTTTTTCAGAAAAGTCAACATCTATACTTTCTTTTTGGATATTTAATTTATCTGAATTAACAAATACTGCAGTAGAGATACAAAAAACTACTAAACTTAAAAGTAAGAATTTTTTAAATAAATTCATGACTGTTTTCCTAAAAAATAAATAATTTTAATAAAATTAACATAAGCTATAAAATAAAACAAAGAGAAAATTTATTTTAATTATATTTATAATCCAAGATTATATAAACAAATGAAAAAAGCAAAAACAATAAAAGCTATAAAAGTGCAGAGGTATGTGAGAATATAGTATTCTTTTTTAAAGGATTTTTTAAAATCAGAAAAACCTAGCTTTCCAAGTATGATAGGGAAAAAAGGTAATAAAATAATTAAAAATTGTCTAAATAAATAATTAGAATAATCGCTCATATAATCACCTCATTTTAATTATAATATATTTTTGTTAATGTGCAATGATATTTAGATAAAGTGAGAATAAAAATATTTTAGCTTAAAGCTAATAAGATTCTTTATTTATAGGCATCTTTGTTTTATTATAGAGAGAGCAAGGCATAGGAGTGTTTTATGAAAATTCAAGTTAAAGAAAATAATTATACAATAGATATTGTTTATAAATGTGATGAAAAGTTAAGGAATTATTTATTTCAAAATAAAGATGCAAAATATTTAGTAATAACTGATGAAAATGTCTATAATCTTTACAGTGAAAGATTAAAAAATATTATGTATGGATTAAATTTTTATATTTTCAAATTTCCTGCAGGAGAAAAATCTAAATCCATGGAAAATTATATAAATATTAATAAGTTTTTGCTGGAAAATAATTTTAACAGAGGAGATATTATAATTGCCTTTGGTGGCGGAGTTGTAGGTGATATTTCTGGATTTGTCGCAGCAACATATTTAAGGGGAATTGATTTTATTTCTGTGCCGACAACGTTACTTTCCATGATTGATTCTTCAGTTGGCGGCAAAAATGGAATTAACTTTATGAATTTAAAAAATCAAATAGGCTCTTTTTATTTTCCAAAATATGTCTACATTGATTACAGCTTTTTAGAAACTTTAGACCACAGAAATATTAACAATGGACTTGCAGAAATTTTTAAATATTCTGTGTTAAAAGATAAAAATCTTTTTGATTATTTAAAGTCCTGTGACAAACTTGATTATGAAAAAATAATTTATAAATCTCTAAATATTAAACTTGATTTTGTGAAAGACGATGAGAAAGATAGGGGTAAAAGACAAAAATTAAATCTTGGCCATACTATTGGTCACGGAATTGAATCTATCTCGGATTATAAATTAAATCATGGAGAGAGCATTGGAATTGGAACAATTTATATGGCAAGGGCTGCTTATAAAATGGGCATTGCAGAAAGTGATTTTTCAAAAGAATTAATTTTAGCCTTTAAAAATTACAATCTTCCAACAAGTTATGATTTTGATACAGATGAGATTTTAGAGATTTTAAAACACGATAAAAAGATAAATAAAAACCTTATAAATGTAATTCTTCCAATAAAAATTGGCGAAGTAATAAATAAAAAAATCACTTTTGATGAACTAAGAGAAATTATTGATTTGGGTAAGGAAAATGAATAGAGTTATTGAAAATAAAAAACTTTCTGGAGAGATTTTGGGGATAACATCAAAATCCTATGCACATAGGGCTATTTTTTGTGCGGCAATAGCAAAGGGAAATTCAATAATTGAGATAAGCGACCTTTCAAAGGATATTGAAGCTTCAATAAATGTAATAAAATCTTTGGGAGTTGAAGTTATAAAAAAAGAGAATAAGTTTTATATAAATCCTCCCAAAACTTACAAAAATCAAGTAACCTTGGATGTAAATGAAAGTGGAACTACTCTTAGATTTTTACTTCCAATTGTTGCTACACTTGGCATTGATGCAAAAATTATAAGAAGGGGAAGTTTAATTAATCGAACAAATTCAGTTTATTTTCATGAATTTCCAAAACACGGTGTAGATATTTATGAAAAGGACGATGCTATTTTTGTAAGAGGAAAACTAAAAGACTATAACTTCACACTTCCAGCAAATATTAGTTCACAATTTGTTTCAGGCTTTATGATTGCATCAGGATTTTATGGCGAAGATTTTAAAGTTAAAATTACCACTGAAATGGAATCAAAACCCTACATCGACATGACAATTGATATAATGGAAAAATTTGGAAGTTGTGTAATAGAAGGGGAAAGGGAATATATTTGCAGGGGCAAATTTAAGGCAATAGATTATGTTGTAGAGAAAGATTGGAGCAATGCTTTATTTTTCTTGGCAAGTGGTGTAAAGGTCAAGGGATTGGATAAAAATTCTAAGCAAGGAGATAGAAGAGCGATTGAAATTTTTAGGGCTTTGGGATATGAAAATATCTCAAAAGAGGATTTTCAATTTAAAAGAGTTAAAGCTCCAGAGAAAAAAATTATTATAGATTCTAAAAATATGCCTGATGCAGTTCCTATTCTTTCAGTGCTTGCTGCAGCATCCAATATAGAGACAGAAGTTGTAAATATAAAAAGATTAAAATTAAAGGAAAGCGACAGAGTAAAGAGCACAGTTGAGATGTTAAATAATTTAGGAGTAGATGTTAAGCTAAAAGAAAATTCATTTACTTTTAGAGGAATAGAAAAATTTAAAGGTGTAAAAATTGATTCACATAAGGATCACAGAATTGCAATGGCAGCATCTATTGCAGCAACTTTTGCAGAAGGTCCTATTACAATAAATAACAGCGATTGCGTGGAAAAATCCTACAAAAACTTTTTTAAGGATTTTAAATCTTTGGGAGGAATTTCATATGTCCTATAGTTTTGGTAAAAATTTTAAAGTAACTTTATTTGGTCAATCTCATTCTAAAGAAATAGGTATTTTAATTGAGGGAATAAGTGCAGGCTATAAAATAAATAGAGATTTAATTGCAAAAAATTTAGATAGAAGAAGACCGGGCAAAAATAAATTTTCAACGGCTAGATGTGAACTGGATGACTTTCAAATTATAAGCGGCGAAGTTAATGGAATAACTTGTGGTGCTCCTCTTACTTTTGTAATTGAAAACAAGGACCAAAGAAGCAGCGACTATGAAAATTTAAAAGACCATCCTCGCCCATCTCACGCAGATTATCCAGCTTATGTAAAATATGGTGGATTTAACGATATTAGAGGTGGAGGACAATTTTCTGGCAGGATTACGGCTCCAATTGTAATCGCTGGTTCTATTGCAGAGGATTTGCTATTAAATAGAGGAATAAAAATTTTTTCAAGAATAAAAAGTATTGGAACTGTAAAGGATGTCGATATAAATTTTAATGATATTGATGAAGAAATTTTTTATGACTTAAAAAATCAAGACATGCCAGTTTATGATAAGTGCTCAAGAGAAAAAATGAAAAGTGAAATTTTAAAAGCAAAGGAAAGGGAAGATTCTATTGGCGGAATTGTGGAAACTTTTATTTTAAACATGCCAGCGGGAATTGGAGAACCCTTCTTTGATTCAGTTGAATCAGTTATTTCTCATGCAGTTTTTTCTATTCCAGGAGTTAAGGGAATTGAATTTGGGAGCGGATTTGAAGCTGCAAAAATGACGGGCAGTAGCCATAATGATGAGTATTATTATGATGATGGAAAAGTTAAGACTAAAACAAATAATCATGGTGGAGTAATTGGTGGACTTACTACATCTATGCCAATAATTTTTAGAACCGCAATAAAACCGACTAGCTCCATTGGGAAAACGCAATATACAATATCATTAAAAAATAAAACAAGGGAAAAGTTAAATATTCATGGAAGGCATGATCCTTCAATTGTGCCTCGTGCATTAGTTGCCGTTGAAATGATTTCTGCAATTGCAATCTTAGATTTAGTTATGGAAGGTGAAAGATGAAAAATTTAGATGAATCGAGAAAAACATTAGATCAAATTGATTCACAAATTGTAGATCTTTTAGAAAATCGACTGAAGATTTCAAAGGAAATTGGAATTTATAAATTAAACAACAATTTAAATACAGAAGATTCATCTCGTGAAGATAAAATTATAAAAAAACTGGAAAATAAAATAGCTCCCGAATTTAAAAATTCTATAAGACCAATTTACAGTGAAATTTTTAGTGAAAGCAAAAAAATTATTACAAAAGTAAAAAATGAAAATTTTAAGTATGGTTTAATTGGAGAGAACTTATCTCATAGCAAATCTAAGGAAATTCACGAACTATTTGGAAAATATAATTACAATTTAAAGGACTTAAAAAAAAGTGACGTTGAAAGTTTTTTTGAAAATAAAAATTTTATCGGCATAAATGTCACAATTCCTTACAAAGAAATCTCGATGAAATATTTAAACTATGTGGATGACCTTGCAAGAGAAATTGGTGCAGTGAATACTATTGTAAATCGAGCCGGAAAATTAATTGGATACAACACAGATTATTTTGGATTTGATTATAGTTTAAATCACTTTGATATAAATATTAAAGACAAAAAAGTTTTGATTCTTGGAAGTGGTGGAGCGAGCAAAATGATACAAAAACTTGCAAGAGATAAAGGTGCAAAAAGTGTAATTGTGATAAGCAGAAATGGCGAAAATAATTACGAAACATTAGATAAATTTAAAGACTACAATATTTTAATTAATGCAACACCTGTTGGAATGTATCCAAATAATATGGAGTGCAAAGTTGATCTCGATAAATTTCAAGATTTAGAAAGTGTAATTGATTTAATTTATAACCCACTAAATACAAAATTAATTTTAGATGCAAAAAGACTTGGATTAAAAACTATGTCTGGACTTTTGATGTTAGTTGTACAAGCTTTTTTTGCAGCAGAATTATTTTTAGATGAAAAACTAGACAAGTGTTTAATAAAAAAAGTCTATTTAAAGTTAAAAAGGGATATGCAAAATATAGTCTTTGTTGGAATGCCATCTGCTGGCAAGACTACAATGGCAACGCTCTTGTCAGAAAAATTAAATAGAGAATTTTTTGACACAGATAAATTAATCGAAGAAAGAGAAGGAAAAATTCCTGAAATTTTTAAAAACAAGGGCGAAAAATATTTTAGAGAAGTGGAAACTAAAATTTTAAATGAGGTTTCAAAAAAAACTGGGGTAGTAATTGCGACTGGCGGCGGCACACCTTTAAAAGAAATAAATAGAAATTTAATTTTGCAAAATTCTCTGGTAATTTATTTAGATAGAGACTTAAAAAATCTTGAAACAGAGGGAAGACCTCTTTCTAAAAACTTAGATAATCTTAAAAAAATGTATGAAATTAGACATAAAATTTACGAAGATATTTCTCACATAAAAATAAAAGTAATTGAAGATAAAGAAAAAAATTTAGAAAAAATTTTGGAGGAAATCAAAAATTATGAAAATTTTAGTAATTGACGGCCCAAATATAAATATGCTTGGAATTCGTGAAGTGAATATTTATGGAAGCAAAAGCTATGACACTTTATTAAAATTATTAGATGAAGTTGCCCTTGAAGAAAATATTGATATAAAACACTTTCAATCAAATTATGAGGGAGCAATTGTCGATGAAATTCAAAAAGCCTATCAAAAAATTGATGGCATAGTTATAAATGCAGCTGCCTACACTCACACAAGTGTTGCAATTTTAGATGCTCTTAAATCTGTGAGTATTCCAACAGTTGAAGTTCACATTTCAAAAGTTTCAGAGCGTGAAGATTTTAGACAAATAAATTTTATTAAGTCCTATGCGATAAAATCCTTTGAAGGATTTGGCATAGACGGATACAAAAAGGCAATAATATATCTAAAAAATTATTTAAAGGGGCAAAAATGAAATCACTTATAATTGATAATTACGATTCTTACACATACAATCTTTTTCAATTAATAGGAAAAGTTAGTGGAGTAGAGCCAATTGTAATTAAAAATGACGAGATGACTTACGAAGAAATTTTAGATTTAGACTTTGACAATGTAATTATTTCTCCAGGTCCTGGAAGTCCAGAAAAGGAAAAAGACTTTGGGGTGTGTAAAGATATTATTGAAAAATTAAACAAGCCAATTTTGGGAATTTGTCTTGGACATCAAGGAATATATTATTACAATGGTGGAAAAATTTTAAAAGCGAGAGAGCCAATGCACGGCAGACAAAGTAAAGTAATTCACAATGGCAAAAATTTATTTAAGGGAATAAAAAATAATTTTAAAGTAACAAGGTACCATTCCTTAATTTGCGAGGACAAAGAACTTGAAAATATAAATATTGATGCAAGGACAAGTGATGGCGTTGTTATGGCAATTTCTCACAAGAAAAAGCCAATTTATGGAGTTCAGTTTCATCCCGAGTCCATAGCAAGCGAATGTGGAGAACAATTAATAGAAAATTTTATAAATATTTGTCAAGAATTTTATAAAACAAGGGAACTTTATTATGAAATAATTGATAAGAGTTTTGACACTCAAAATATTTATGACAAAATTTATAATTTTTATGAAGGAGCTCTTTGGCTAGATAGCAGCAAGGTAGAAGAAGGACTTTCAAGATTCTCTATCTTTGGACTTCAAGGGCCTAAGAGTCATACACTTAAATACGATGTTGATAAAAAAATCGTAGAAAAATCCTTTGAAAATTCTTCAGAAGTAGAATTTTATAATATAGATATTTTTGATTTTTTAAAAGAAAATCGAAAAAGGTGGAGTTATGATGAATCACTTCCCTTTGATTTTCAATTGGGATATATTGGTTACTTTGGTTATGAATTAAAAAAAGATACAGAAAATGTAACAAACAAATATTCCTATGGATATCCCGATGCCTATTTTAAATATTGCGATAGAGCCATAGTTTATGACCATAAAGAAGAAAAATTATATTTTCTTTCCTATGTTGATGACAAAAATTGGATAGATGAAATAAAAAATATTTTAGAAAAAGAAATTGAAATAAAAAAAGATGATAATACAAAAAAAGATTTTCCAAAATTAAAATTTGTAAAGGACAAAGAAACTTACATTAATGACATAAAAAAAATAAAGGAATTAATTTGTGAAGGGGAAACCTATGAAGTATGTCTAACAAATAGACTAGATATTTTTGATAAAATTAATGGAAAAAAATATTATGAATATTTGCGAGAAAAAAGTCCTGGACAATACAGTGCCTACTTGCCCTTTGATGAAATAAAAATTGCGTGTTCTTCAATGGAAAGATTTTTAAATGTAGATAAAAATAATTTTGTTACCACAAAGCCAATTAAGGGCACTATAAAAAGAGGAGATTCTTTAGAAGAAGATCAAAAATTAATTGAAGAGTTAAGAAATGAAGAAAAAACAAAGTCAGAAAATCTTATGATTGTAGATTTATTACGCAACGATTTGGGTAAATTTTGTGAAATTGGTTCAGTTGAAGTGCCAAAATTAATGGATGTGGAAACTTATAAAACTCTGCACCAACTTGTTACTACAGTTTCTGGAAAAATTAAAGATGATGTTGATATAATAGATGTGTTGAAAAAAACTTTTCCAGGTGGATCAATGACAGGTGCTCCTAAAAAAAGAACATTGGAAATAATAGATGAATTGGAAAATTATCCACGAGGAGTTTATTCAGGAACTATTGGATATGTTTCAAATAATTCTACAATGGATTTTAATATTGTAATTAGAACTGCATTAATTGAAGATGATAAAACTACTATTGGCGTTGGTGGAGCAATTATTATTCTATCAGATGAAGAGGAAGAGTTCGACGAAATTGTTTTAAAGGCAAAGGGCTCACTTCTTGCACTGCAATCTTATTACAATAATTTTGACAAAATAGATATTGAGGGAAGCAAAGGATAATGAAAGATAAATTAAGTAAAGGAAAAATTGTAAAAATTAAAGATGTAAAGGTGGGCGGAGGAAAGCCTATTATTATAGCAGGCCCTTGCTCTATTGAATCTCGTGAACACATCGTTGACGAGGCTTTATCATTAAAAGAAATAGGAGTAGACATACTTCGCGGTGGTGCCTTTAAACCAAGGACAAGTCCCTTTGACTTTCAAGGTCTTGGGTTTGAGGCAGTTAAATATTTAAAGGAAGCGTCAGAAAAAAGCAATCTTCCCATAGTAACGGAAGTATTAAGTGAAGATCATGTTGAGAAAATGAAAGATTATGTAGATGCCTTTCAAATAGGTTCTAGAAATATGTATAATTATGCTCTTTTAAAAAAAGTTGGAAAAACAATGAAACCAATAATTTTAAAAAGAGGATTTTCTGCAACTTTAAGAGAATGGGAGATGGCTGCAAAATATATTGAAGCGGAAGGAAACGAAAATATAATTTTTTGTGAGAGAGGTATAAGGACTTTTGAAACTGAACTTAGAAACACATTAGATCTTGCAGGAGCCTATACATTAAAAGAAAAAACTCTCTATCCCGTAATTGTAGATCCAAGTCATGGCACAGGCAAAAGAGAATTAATTTTCCCAATGGTGAAAGCTGTGCTTGCACTTGGACTTGACGGAGTGATGATTGAAGTTCATCCAAACCCTGATGAAGCAATGAGTGATGCGGCACAAACTATTGACTATAAGACCTATGAAAGAATTGCAAATTATGTAGGAGAATTTAATGAAAATAGAATTTGACGATGGATTTTCCTTTGGGAAGGGTGCCTTTGAAACTATAAAAGTAGTGAATGGTCTCCCTTTGTTTTTAGATGCTCATTTGAAAAGGCTTAAAAATTCTTTGGATTTTTTTGAAATAAAAACTGATATTGATAAAAAAAAGATTTATGAATATATAGATAAATCAAATAATAAAAACTTTGCTATGAAACTAATTATTTCAGATAAAAATTTTATTATTACTTCAAGAGAAGATAATTATAGGAAAGATAATAAGTCTTATAAACTGAAAATTTCCAAAGTCAGAAGAAACTCAACTTCAAAGATAATTTATCACAAGAGTCTTTCCTATTATGAAAATATTATAGAACATAGATGGGCCGTAGATAGTGGTTATGATTCAGCCTTATTTTTAAATGAAAGAGAAGAAGTAAGTGAAACTTCTTTCGCCAATATATTTTTTGTAAAAAATGATAAGATTTATACGCCAAAGGTTTCATCGGGACTTTTAAGGGGAACAATGCGAGAATTTTTGATTAAGAATTTTGAAATTATTGAAGATAAAATTTGCGCCAAGAATTTAGATAGTTTCGATGAGTGTTTTATTTCAAATTCACTAATGGGCGTTAGGAATGTAGTTTCCATTGATGAAATAAAATTTAATAGTAACGAGAAGACAAAAACAATACAAGATTATTTAAAAAAATTTGGATTTTAAAAGACTAGTAGGCTAGCTTTTTTTATAAAAAATTTTAATGAATTTATAAATTAACATTTAATATCAATAGATGAAGAAGAAACTTTTTTGTTGTAAAATTAATATAGATGAAAAGGTGATTTTATGAAAAAAACTAATGCAATGAGAATTCTTGAAAGTGAAAATATAAATTTTGAAATAATTGAATACTCAACTAAGGACGGAATTGGTGGAGTAGATGTTGCAGAAAAGTTGGGAGAAGACAAGGATAGAGTTTTTAAAACTCTTGTTACAGAAGCAAAAGACGGCGAACACTATGTATTTGTTGTTCCAGTTTCTAGTGAGCTTGATTTAAAAAAAGCAGCCAAGGCATCAAATTCTAAAAAAATTGAAATGATTCCACAAAAAAAGTTGCTTCCACTCACTGGTTATGTCCACGGTGGTTGTTCGCCAGTTGGAATGAAAAAGTCTTTTAAAACTTTTATTGATTCATCAGCTGAAGACCTAGACTTTTTTTATGTAAGTGGTGGGAAAGTTGGCTTGCAAATAAAAGTAAATCCAAGAGAACTCATTTCTGCAATTGATGGAGAATTTTCGGATATTAAAAAGGAGTAAGTATGTACAGAGATATTTATGAAAAATGGCTTGCAAGTGAAAATGTAGATGCAAATTTAAAAAATGAACTTATCGCTATAAAAGATAATGAAGAAGAAATTGAAGATAGATTTTACAAAAATTTAGAATTTGGAACTGCAGGTCTTCGTGGAATTTTAGGTGCAGGTACAAATAGAATGAATTATTTGACTGTTGGGAAAACTGCGGTTGCACTTTCAAATTTAATTGAAAATCTTGGTGAAGACGCAAAAAAAAGAGGGGTAGTAATTGGACGCGACATAAGGCATTTTTCCTACGAATTTTCTATTTTGACTGCAAAAATATTGGCAGAAAAGGGGATCACTGTTTATTTATTTCCAGGAATTACTCCAACACCACTTCTTGCTTATTCAATAAGATATTTAAAAACAATTTCTGGAATAATGATTACTGCATCTCACAATCCAAAAAATTACAATGGATTTAAACTTTATTGGGAGAAGGGTTCTCAAATTTTATCGGACATTGCAGATAAAATGGAAGAAGAGTCACAAAATGTTGACATCTTAAATTTTAATTTTACTGGGCTAAAAAAATTAGGCGAATACGAAAATATTAAATTTATTGGTGAAAAAGTTACAAAATCTTTTTACAGAAATACGCTAAAACACACATTGACTGACGATGTTGACAAGGATATAAAGATTATTTACACCCCATTAAGTGGATGTGGCAATAAATTTGTGAGGAAAATTTTAGACCTTAGCGGTTTTAAAAGGGTAATTGTTGTTCCAGAACAAGAAAATCCAGATGGAGATTTTACAAATGTCACAAATCCAAACCCTGAAGATATAAGAGCTTTTGATAGGGCAATTGAGCTTGCGAAAAAAGAAAATGCTGATATAATTATTGCAACAGATCCAGATTCAGACAGAGTTGCTGTTGTAGAAATGGATGGCGAAATTTTTAGAATCACGGGAAATCAAATGGGCTTTATCCTTGGCAATTTTATTTTGGAAAGAATTAAGGATAAAAATATTGAAAGGGGAGCAATAGTAAAGACAGTTGTAACTAGTGATTTAATTAAAAAAATTGCAAAAAACTTTGGAGTTGAAGTCTTTGAAACTTTAACTGGTTTTAAAAATATTTGCAATCTTCCAAATATTTGGGAAGAAAATCACGAAAAGAATTTCATTTTTGGCTACGAAGAGTCCATAGGTTATGTAATTGGAGATCACATTAGGGACAAGGATGCCATTGGCACGTCAATGATTGTAGCAGAGATGGCAGGCTATTTAAAGAAGAGAAATTTAAAAATAAAAGATTATCTTGAAGAAATTTATAAAAAATATGGATATTTTGAAGAATACTTAGACTCAATTTATTTTGAAGGAAAAGATGGAAAAGTAATCATGAAAAAAATCATGGATGACTTTAGAAAAATTGAGGACTTTGAAAAAATAGGCGAGCTAAAGAAAAAAGTTGATTTTATAAAGGATAAAGAAAATCCACAAGATCTATTAAAATTTTACTTTGACGATGAAACTTGGTTTGCGCTTAGACCTTCGGGAACAGAACCAAAACTAAAAATTTACGCTTATGCAGTTTCTGAAAATAAAGAGGAAGCAAAAAAAATAATAAATGCAATGAAAGAAGAAATAATGGAAAAAATTGAGGCAAGTAGGTGATTGTATGATACTATTTTGTGATTTTAATCCAAAAATTGTTAGAGAATATATATTAAATAGCGAGATGGAAAATATTATTGAAAGTTCTAAAATTTATCCAAGTGGCAAAGGGATATATATGTCTTTATTTGCGAAAAAAATTGGCGTGGACTCGGAAGTTTTTATGCTAAAGGGAAGTGGAAGGGGAAGAGAAATTGCTCTTACTCTAAGTAGACTTGGAATCGACATAAATTATACTGCGCTAAAAGACGAAAATGTGGAAGAAGTTATGATAAAGGGCAAAAATTTTGAAAAAAGATACAAGACTAAAGACCCAAGAATTACTATGGAAGATAGAAATGATATTTTAAATTCCTTTGAAAGAGCATTGTATAATAAAAAAATTGCAGTAATTCCAAGAATTAACTTATTTGGGCTTGACGATGAAATTTACGAAAAACTTATTAAAATTTGTTATAAAAACAACACAAAAGTTGCTGTAAATCCAAAAAATCTTGATGCAATAGAAAAGACAAACCCATATATTTTAATGTTTGATAAAGATGACATTGAAAGGGAAAGAAAAATAAATTATACAGGTGAAGTAATTGAATTTAATAAAAAATTTATAAAATCTGGAACAAAAATTGTCTTTGTAAATAGTAAGAGAGCCACGATTATTTCAACTGAAGATAAAAATTATAGGGCTTATGTAAATAAACAAAAACTAGAGAGAAATGAAATCACAGAGAAACTAGACAGCTCCTTATCCCTTGCAGGTCTTGCCATGGCGATTGATAGAGATTACGATTTTATCACTTCAATAAAACTTGCAATATCCTGTGGAGTGTGGGAAAATTTTGTTGAAAAAGATAAAATAGAAATGAGTGCTATTAAAAAAATAATGAATAGTGTTGAAGTTGAAGAAATTTAGGAGGATAAATGAAGAATTTTCACTTAAAAAGAGAGAATGTTCTCTTTGCCTTTATTGACATTCAAGATAAATTATTAAAGGCAATTTATAACAAAGAAGAAATTGTAAAAAATTCTGCAATTTTGGCAAAAGTTGCAAGTATTATTGGAGCAGAGGCAATTTACACAGTTCAATATCCAAAGGGACTTGGATACACTAATGAAGATGTAAAAGCTCCACTAGAGGACAAAGAAGAATTTGGAAAGCTAAATTTTAATTCTTACGACGATGAAAATATTAAAAGAGAAATTGACAGACTTGGAAAGAAACAAATTATTATTTGTGGCATGGAAACACATATTTGCATTTTCCAAACAGTTAGAGCACTTTTAGAAGCAGGTTTTGAAGTTTTTGTTGTTGAGGATGCACTTGGTTCAAGGACAGAGAAAAACTCTAAGAATGGAATAGAGCTTCTCCGTGAAATGGGAGCAGTGGTTACAAATACAGAAACAGTATTATTCGACTTAGCAGGCATTGCAGGTACGGATGAATTTAAAACCTTACAAAAATTAATACTTTGACGATGATGAGCTTCCTCCAGAAGCTCTTTTTTGATTATAAACTGTGATATAATTATTTTGGTGATGAAATGAAAATAATTCATGCAGCAGATTTACATTTAAAAAAATTTTATAAGGGAAAACTTCCTCTTGAGATTTCAAATATACTTTTAGAGGATACTTGGCGTGCCTTTAGAGATGTAGTAAACTTCTCAAATGAAGTTAATGCAGATATTTTTTTAATTGCTGGGGATTTATTTGAAAGAGAATTTTTTTATCTAAGAGATTTAAGAAGATTTTTAAATATAATCGAAGAAATTAAAGCAAAGGTATTTGTGGTTTTTGGAAATCACGATTATCTTTCCAGCGACAATTTATTTTTAAAGGTGGATTTGCCAGAAAATTTATATATATTTAATAGCGAGCTTGATTTTTATGAATTAAAAGATTTAAACACGAGAATATATGGCATCTCCTACGACAATTACAATTTTAAAAAAGATTTTAGCAGCGTTAAACTTGATAAAAATTTTATAAATATTGGACTTTTTCACTCTGATTTAAAGGATGATAGATATATGCCTCTTGATGAAAAATTTTTAAGAGAGTTTAATTATGTTGCACTTGGTCATATTCACAAGAGAGGAAGTATCTTTAGCAATGTCTATTATTCTGGTTCGCTAATTCCACTTTCTTTTAAAGATGATGGCGAGAGGGGAATAATTTTTTTAGATGATGAGAAAAAAATTATAGAATTTAAAAACTTTTCAAAGAGAAAGTTTGTAAATTTAGAAATAAAAATAAATAAGGACATGAATTTTTCTGAAATTTTAAAAAATGTTCAAGATAAAATTTCTGCAGAGGATCTTTATAGAATTATTTTAAAGGGTTCAAGTCATAACAGAATGGAAATCGAAAGTTTTCTTCGAGATAATTTATCGGCATTTTATTTTGAAATAATTAATGAAATGACAGAAGAAAAAGAACTTGATTATGAAATTAAAGATAAATATATTTTAGAACTTCTGGACACTTTTTCTAATAGCGATATTGAAAGAGATGCACGAGAAATTTCAAAGGATTACATTTTGGAGCAATATTATGGTATTTAAAGAATTGGGAATTTTAAATTTTGGAAAATTTGAAAATAAAATAATAGAGCTTGATGAGGGAATAAATTTAATTTCTGGCAAAAATGAAGGCGGCAAGTCCACAATTGTAAATTTTATAGATGGAATTTTTTACGGATTTAGCCGAGATTCCCTTGCTAGAAAAGTTCGTGACGATATTTTTGAAAAATCTAGACCTTGGAATTCAAATTTTTATAGAGGTTATGTTGTTTTAAGTGAAGGTAAAGAAAATTTTAGAATAAGTAGAGATTTTAATAGCGATGAAATTTCGATTATAAACACAAATCACGGTGAAGATTTATCCAAGGATGAGAGGAATTATTTGTATTCAAGAATTCCACAGCCGGGAGCCTTGTTTTTTGAAATAAGCAGGAAAATTTATAGATCTAGCTTTTTTATTTCTCAAAGGCTATCACAAGTGGAAGATGATGCGGCAGAGGAATTAAAGAGTAAAATTGATAATTTTTCTGTTTCTCAAGATGAGAATATAGATTTAACAAAGGTTTTAGACAAGATGAAAGATGATCTTTATGATTTAGGATCTAAGAGGCGCAAAACTTCAGAAATTGGAAGAATTTATGCTGAACTTGAGAAAATTACTTCTGAAAAATTAAATTATGCAAAAGTTAGAGAAAGTTATGAGAAAACTGCTGACGATTATAAAGCTTCCAGGGAAAAGTTACGAACTTTGGAGGATAATTTAAGAGGGAGAAAACTTTTTGAACTTGAAATTTTAAAAAAGAAGTTAAAAGAAATTGAAGAAGAAAAATCAAAAGAAGATGAAAATTTTGTTTTTTCAGACTTGGAAAAGGCAATTGAAATAAATAGAACTACGGGGTTTTATTTAAGTAAACTTGACGATTTAATTTCACAAGAAGGAAATAGTTATGAAATTGACGACGATGTGGAAGAGGATTACAAGAGATTTAAAGATATTAAAGAGGAAATTTCAATTTTAAATGAAAATAATTTTTCTAAAGAGATTGAAATAATTTCTGGGGACATAAAAAATATTGAAAAAAAGGTATTAAAATACTTTTTAAAAGTATTATTTTCGGCAATTGTCGGTGTAGGAATAGTTTTTCTTTCAATTTATTTTAAAAAATATTTTTTAATAATTTTTTCTCTTTTATTTTTTACATATTCTTATTTTAGAATTGTAAAATTTAGAGAAAACAAGGATTTACTAAATAGACTTAGAAGTAAACTCATAGATTTTAAGAAAAAATCAATGGATAAAACCATAAAGAAAAGAAATTTTGATAAGGATTTTGCAGAGCTTCTTGAAAAATACGATGCAAGAGATGTAAAGGCATTATCAGAAATTTTAGAAAAGAAAAAGGAATTAAATTTAAAAAATATTTCTAAAAACGAGTACAATGAAAGCTGGAAAGAAAAAAAACATCTTGAAATAGAAAAGACTAAGGAAAAAATTACAAATTATGAAGAAGAACTTAGTAAAATTTTTGAAAAATATTCTGTAAAAAATATAAAAGAACTAAAAAATTTATTTTATGATTACAAGGGTTCTAATGACAAGGAAATAAGTGAGTACAAATATAGAATTGAAGAACTGGAAAAAGAAAATTTAAGGGGTGAAATTTACTCGCAGGAGTCCCTAGAACTTATTTCAAAAAACATTAAAGAAACAACTATGGAAATCTCAAACTTGGAGGGAAGCTTAAATGCTCAAGAAGAATCCATGGAAAAACTTAGAACTTTGGAAGAAAAATCCTTTGAGTTAAAGGATAAGCTAAAAGAGTTAGAGTATAAGAGAAGTTTAATTGAGCTATCCATAGAAAAGTTTGAAGAATTTATAAAATTAAAAAGAAGGGACACTCTGCCTATTTTAAAAAATAATATTTCAAAATATTTGGAGAAAATGACAAACTTTAAGTACAATGAAATTTTAATTGATGACAGATTTGAAATAAAGGTATATGATAAATTTGTTGGCAATTATGTTGATTTACATAATCTAAGCCTTGGTACTATTGATCAAATTTATCTCGCCTTTAGACTTTCTATTTCGAAAATAATTACAGACAAAAAAATTCCCATTGTACTTGATAGCCATTTCGATAGTTATGATGATGATAGACTAAAAAATACTCTCGATGTATTAAAGGATGAGGAGCAAGTTTTAATTTTTTCAAGTTCAAGTCGGGAAAGAGAAATTTTAGATAAATACAATTTAGCATATAAATTTATTAAACTTTGAGGTGTATATGATATTCGCAATAGGAGATCTTCACTTCGATTATACAGAAGAAAAGCCTATGGATATTTTTGGAGATAATTGGGAAAATCACGAAGAAAAAATAATAGAAAATTGGAAAGAAGTTGTGCATGATGATGACTTAGTTCTTTTGCCTGGAGATATTTCTTGGGCTTTGAAGCTAGATATGGCAGCCTACGATTTAAAAAGAATTGACGAATTACCTGGAACAAAGATTATTTCTAAGGGCAATCACGATTATTGGTGGTCTTCGCTAAATAAGATGAATAATTTAGGTTTAAATACCATTCACTTTTTGCATAACAATTCCTTTGAGTACAAAGATTACTCTATATGTGGCACGAGGGGTTGGGCTTCTCGTGATTCCTTTGAATTTTCAAAAGACGATGAGAAAATATATTTAAGAGAAGTCCAGCGACTTAAAAATTCCTTGGATTCTTGCGTAAACAAAAAAATAATTGCAATGATTCACTATCCGCCCTTTAATCAAAATTTAGGACCTAATGAATTTTCACAAACTTTATCAGATTATAATGTAGAGAAATGTGTTTATGGACATTTACATGGAAAGGGACACAAATATTCCTATGAAGGAGATTTACTTGGTGTGGATTATAAATTTGTTGCAAGTGACTTTTTAGATTTTAAACTTAAAATAATTGAGGAGGACTAATGGAAAGAGAAATTGAAGTTAAACTTCTTGACATTGACATACTAGATTTTGAAAAAAATATCAAAGCTTTAGGCGCAAATTTTGTTAAAGAAGAAGACCAAATAAATATAACAATTAATTCCACTGCACACAAAATTTATAAAAAGCAGGGTTATCTTAGAATTAGAATTGCAAAATCAGGTGGTGAAGAAAAAAAATATTTCACATTTAAAGAAAATATTTCAGACATAAAGGTTAGAGATAATATAGAACATACTACTGAAATAAATAGTGTGGATGATTTAATAAATATTTTAAAATGTCTTGGCTATGATAAATTTCACAAGGGCTATAAAAATAGAAAAAAATATAATTATAAAAATCTTGTAATTGACATAGACACTTGGGATGAAAACACATATCCTAAGCCATATGTTGAAATAGAAGCGCCTAGCATTAATGAAATTTATGCGCTTATAGATGAGTTAAAAATAGATAGAGAACACGTATCTACAATGTCCATAGATGAACTTAGAAAATCTTTAAAAAAATAGCGTGACATATATAATTAATGTGTTATAATATTTTTAGTAAATAAGGAGGAAATATGTCTAAGTATAATTATATAAAATGGTTTAATGAAATTGGAAAAAATGATGTAGGAATTGTCGGCGGAAAGGGTGCAAATTTAGGTGAACTAACTAATTTTGGATTACCTGTTCCTCCAGGATTTTGTGTTACTGCAACTGGATACACTAAGTTTATTAAATACGCAGAACTTGATGAAGTTGTAAAGTTTCTAATGGAAGCTGTTGATGTTGAAAATGTTGATGAACTTACTAATGCTTCAAAGGAAATTCAAAAGAAAATTAAGGAAAAAGAATTTGACCCAGAACTTAAAGAAGAAATTTTAAGTGCGTACAGAGAATTTTCTGAAAGCATTGGAGTTAAAGATCCTGAAGTAGCTGTTAGATCTTCAGCAACAGCTGAAGACTTGCCAGATGCATCCTTTGCAGGACAACAAGATACTTATTTACACATTAGTGGCGAGGAAGAACTTTTAAAACACATAAGAGATTGTTTCGCATCACTATGGACTTCAAGAGCGATTTATTATAGAGAAAAACAAAATTACGATCATTTTGACGTTGCTCTTTCAGTAGTTATTCAAAAAATGGTTAACTCTGAAAAATCCGGTGTAATGTTTACGGCAAATCCTATTAATAATAGTTCTGATGAAATGATGATCAACGCAAGCTATGGACTTGGTGAAGCTGTTGTATCTGGAATTGTAACTCCTGACGAATATATTATTGACAAGAAAACTAAAAAAGTTATAGAAAAGAATATTTCTGAAAAAGAATACATGGTTATTAAAAATGAAAATGGCGTTGGAACTAGAGTTGTAAATGTTAAAGATGTTTTAGGCGTTGATGCAATTAAAGCAGAGGCACTTTCTCCAAAGGAATTAGATACTTTAATCGAAAGAGGACTAAAGGTAGAAAAACTTTACGGTTCAGTTCAAGATACTGAATGGGGCTTTGATAGAGATACAAAGGAATTTTATTTCTTACAATCAAGACCTATCACAACTCTCGGCGACAAAGAAGAAAAAAGGGAAGAAAAACTAATCACACTTGTCAAGGGGCTTCCTGCTTCTCCAGGAATTGGTAGAGGTAAAGTAAAACTAATTAAAGACATTTCTGAAATCAATCTTGTCGAAGAGGGAGATGTTCTTGTAACTGCAATGACAAATCCTGACATGGTTCCTGCTATGAGAAAATGTGCTGGCGTTGTAACTGACGAAGGCGGAAGAACTTGCCACGCAGCCATAGTTTCTAGGGAATTACAAATTCCATGTATAGTAGGAGCAAAAACTGCAACTAAAACTTTAAAGACAGGAGATATTGTAACAGTTGACGCAGTAAGAGGAATTGTATATGAAGGCGAAGTTCTAAAAGAAAAGGAAGAAAAGAAATCTGAAGATAAAGCGGGTGTATCTAGCATTGCAAACTTAGATGAACTTAGAAACCTTTTCGCACCAACTACTGCAACTAAGATTTACATGAACCTTGGTGAACCAGAATTAATTGAAAAATATAAAAATTTGCCAATGGACGGCATTGGACTAATGAGAACAGAATTTATTTTTACAAATATGATCGGCGCTCATCCAATGTATTTAGTGAAGACTGGTCAAGGCGACCTCATGATAAACAAATTAGCTGAGGGAATTTCTAAAGTAGCACAGGCAATTTATCCAAAGAATTTAGTTGTAAGAACTAGTGATTTTAGGACTAATGAATTTAGAGGTCTTAAAGGTGGAGATGAAGTTGAGCCAATTGAAGCCAATCCAATGATTGGATGGAGAGGTGTTTCAAGATATATTTCTCCTGAATATGAAAAGGGATTTAGGTTAGAGTGTCAAGCAATTAAAAAAGTTAGAGAAGAATATGGACTTACAAATGTAATTGTAATGCTTCCTTTTGTTAGAACTCCTGAAGAACTTAAAGTTGTTAAGGGAATAATGGCAGAAGAGGGACTTGTACAATCTAAAAACTTTAAGATTTGGATTATGGCAGAAGTGCCAGCAGTAGTTCTTCAAGCAGAAGAATTTGCAGAATTAGTTGACGGATTTTCCATTGGTTCAAATGACTTAACTCAACTTGTAATGGGTGCAGACAGAGACTCTGGAATCCTTAACAATATGGGTTACTTTGACGAAAGAAATGATGCAGTCAAAATTGCATTAAAGACAATTATCGATGCAGCAAACAAAAAGGGAATTACTTGCTCAATTTGCGGACAAGGACCTAGTCAATATCCAGAACTTGCAGAATTTTTAGTTGAATGTGGTATCACTTCTATGTCAGTAAATCCTGACACAGTTGAATACACAAGAAGACTTGTTGCAAGTGTTGAACAAAAAATTATTTTAAAGAAACTTAGACAAATGTAATTTATAAATAAAAAGATCTCATTAATGAATTTGATCTCTAAAAGTTAGTCTTAAAAATTAACTTGAAGAGATGAATTCAAAATGAGATCTTTTTTATGAAAATCTGGCAAATTTCATCAACAGATTAAAAAAAATTAAATTAATTTGTCGTAGTCTAAAAAATTTGAGACAAGAGATTTTGTGAATAAAAGTTTTACTAAATCAATTATACATAAATCATCTTTAAACTTTAGAGACTTGTCAATATTTATTTTTATGTCATTATTTATAAAAACAATATAATCTCTATCAATTCTTCTAGGAACTCCAATATATGTGTCAGAAGAAGGAAGACCACTGCCACAGCATTGTTTTGAAGTGATATAATCAATGGTTATTTCTTTTGCTTTTTTATCCTTTAAAAATTCAAAAGCATCTTTTGTAATTTTTACTTTCAAATTAATTATCCTTTTTTATTAGAGTTACAAAAAACTCACTTGGCTGCATTGCTTCAATGGAGATATAATTTTCACCATCGAATTTTAAAACCTTACCTGGTTTAAATTCTCTATCTTCATCGTCATTTAAAACAACTTTAATTTCACCTTTAACAATAGTTACAAGAACAGTAAACCCGGGGTGATTATGCTTGTCAATAGTTTCGCCAGAAGCTAAAATTTTCTTCACTAGAGTAAATTCTTTTTCACTAAAAACTTTTCCAGGCATACTTCCTACATAACCAATCATTTAATCACCTCATTTCTTAAATTTATCTAAATCATGAAAACTTTCTAAATTCAAATCACTATTACTAAGATCTTTGTCTCTTGATAAGTTTTTTGCATCATCTAAATTTTTTTTAATAATTTGATCATCTTCTAGAGTACTTTCTTTTTCAACTTTAAGTTCTTCTCCAGTTACAATGTGATTAATTAAATCTTCAGAAGATTCTAAATCTTCAATTTTGTACTGGGGCATTTCTTCTAAGAAAGTAGAAAGATTTATAGTTTCACTTTCGTAAAGTTTTCTAATAATTTCGTCTATATTTTGTGAATTTTTGCGAACAAGTTCAGACCTAATTTCGCTTAAAATATTTAATTTTTCCAAATTATATTTTTCGGAGAATTTTTTTAAATCTTCAAAGATAATGTCTGTAATAGTTGGGTTTAGCCTTGAACTATTAAGGGAAAAAGTAAGAGGTCCGTGCTCAATAGATTTATTTATGGACATCAATGATTTTGAAAAGATGTCAAATCTTTGGTAGATCATATTTCTTGAGTTTGCTCTTTTCTCCAATGCTTCATTTAGCTCAAAATCTTCTGTTGCAATAAGAACATAGTCGAATCCCATGAATTTAAAATCTTTTTCTAAAGTATGTTCCTTTAATTTAATTTTTCCATTAGATTCATCGGATTTTTTAATTATATCTGTGGTAAAACTATCTGCAATCATATAAATTTCTGCTTCAGTATCTAATACAGATTTAAGTGCAGATAGGGCAAGGTAGCCTCCACCTAAAATTAAAATCTTTTTTTCAAAAGTATCAATACTTACTGGAAGAAAACGCATAATATCACTCCTTTATAAAAAAATAATTTACAATTATATGTAATGCTTAGCTTAATTATACCAAATATTAAAGCAAATCAAGCAAAATATTACATTATTTATAATTTTTCAATTCTAATTATGAAATTTTAAGATTTCTAGAATTTAACAGTTTAATATATGTTATAATAAAAAAAACAAGCTATATAAAAGTGGAGGTTTTATAATGGAATTTAAAAATTTAAGAAGAGTAGCTTCGATTGGACTTGCAACTATTATGCTTGCACCAAGTGCAACTTTTGCTAAAGAATTTAAAGATGTTAAAAAGAATAATAGATATTCTTGGGCTTACAACGCAATTGACATACTAAGTGATAAGAATGTTATTAGCGGACATCCAGATGGTGAATTTAAACCTGGAGATTCAGTTTCTCTTGAGGAACTTTTACAACTTATTAAACAAGTGTTAAATCCAAGCGATGAAGAATTAAAAACTGCACGTGAAAAATATTCAAAAATAGCTAAAGAAAATGGAGTTAATTCTTGGGCAGAAGATGCAATATGTTTGGCGCTTCACAGAAATTACTTAAATGAATCTGCATTAAAGAAAGCTTCTGAAAGAGGATTTTTCAAAATTAATCAAAGGGAATATCCAAGTAGAGGCGACATTGCAATTTTCTTTGCAAGAGCTTTAAACCTAGATGCTAAGGGAAACACTAATCTTTTAAGACATAAAGATCAAAACAAGATGAGTGACACTTTAAAGGGGTATTTAGCTTCTCTTGTTGATGCAGGTATTTTCTCAGCCACAGGTTCTGATGGAAACTTCGAGGGAGATAGATCTATTACTCGTGCTGAAACTGCAATAATTACTAAGGCATCTTTTGATTATGCATCAAAAAATACAATAAGTAGTAAGACTGAAAAGAAAAAGGGAACTGTAATTCTTTCTTCAAAGCTTAATAATGTTAATGTTATTATAATTGAAACAAATAATCAAAAGTTTTCTTTCGACATTGACAGCAACACAAAATATAAATTAAAGGACAAAGACATTAAATTAGAAGACATTAAAGCTGGTCAAGAAGTTGAAATTGAGTATCTAAAGAGCAATAAAAATGATAGGGAAGGTACAGCTAAGTTAATTAATGTAACTAATGCAAAGATTGAAATGGTTGGATATGTAAATTCTAAGGGAACAAATGAAATTACTTTAAGATATAGAGATAATTCAGATACTTTAAACTTTAGAACAACTTCAAAAATTTCAACTTCAGATACAAAGACTTTTACTCTTGATTCAAATGTAAAAATCAAAGCTTATGGAAGAGATTTAAAACTTGATGAAATTAAAGTTGACGATTTAGTTGAATTTAAAACAAATAACGACAACAAAATAACTGAAATGACAGTTTATCCTAATGAAGCGCAATTAAGAGGTAAAATTACTTCAATTGACACTACAAACAGGGATAAATCTTATCTAAAGATTAGACTAAAGGATAATAAAGATTATGAACTATATATTACTAATGAAACTAAAGATTTAGATAAAATTACTCTAAATGACAATGTAGATCTTTATGTAAATTATAAAGTTGTAATGGGACTTTCTTCAAATTATAAAAATGGAGATATCTCAGGAGAAGTTGTTGGTTATAGTGGAGATGAATCTTCTTTTACAAATAGAAGATATAATCGTTATATAGACATTAAAGATAAATACGGTTCCACTAAGAAGTATTATTTAGCTGATAGATTTGAAATAAAAACATATAATGGAGCTAAGCAAACTCAAGTAACAGAAAATTATCTTAGAGGAAAGAATGTAATTTTAACATTAAATAATTACGGTGAAGTTGATACCATTACTATAATAGATTCAAGCCTTCAGTTTAGTGGAATGTTCCAAGTAGTTAGCAATGAAAGAACTGGCAGCAGTTTTAACGTTTATAAAGTAGGACTTCGAGTTATTCAATCAGACAATGATAATTTAAAGCCTGGAAAGACACTTTATTTCCAAACTAACCAAAATTTAGAACTATACGACGTATTATCTTTTGATGGTTATTTAAATTATTATGGAGAAATAATTTCAGATTCAAATAATAAATTTCTTGGAAATCCTAGAGAATATTTAAACACTGCAAATAGAACTACAAGAAAAAGCGATTTTGAAGATTATAGATTTTTCCTAAGAAGTAATCGATATTACGATAATAGATACAATGATAGATATCCAGAACTTGGCAAAATTTATTACTAATGCTTTTCAAATAGAAACCCATGTGGTTTCTATTTTTTTACATAAAATTATGTTATAATTTATTTGGAGTGATTAAATGAAGAAAAAAATTCTAATAATAAATTTAGCTTTATTACTTTTATTTGCACCGACAAGTCTTTTTGCAAAAACTTTTACAGATGTTAGTAAAAATGGAAATTCTGCTTGGGCATATAAATATGTAGATGATTTATCAAATAAAAATATTTTAAAGGGCTATGATGATGGAAGCTTTAAACCAAATAATCCTGTTAGTTTTTTGGAAATAATGCAAATTTTAAAAACTGTATTAAATCCAAATGAAGATGAAATGAAATTAGCGAGAGAGGCTAATTTGGAATTTGTAAATTCTATGGGTATCATTGATTGGGCAAAGGATGCTCTTTGTTATAATTTATATCATGGTACGGTGTCTAAAAAGACAATTGAAGCTGCTCGTGAAAGAGGATTTTTGGAAAATAAAGTTTATCCAAATAGAAATACAATTGCAGTTTATTTTGCAAGGGCATTTAGAATTGAAAAAAATAATGATTTCTCAAATTTAAAGTTTAGAGATATTGACAAAATTAACTCTCAAACTCTAGAATATTTGCCAAATCTTGTTAAATCAAATATTTTTACTAGCTCAGGTTCTGATGGGAAATTCAACGGAAATTTTGCAATAAGGAGAAGTGAAATTGCAGTCATTACTTCAAAGGGCTTAACTTATGTTGGAGCTAATAAAGATAAAATTAATAATCAAAGTAACTATATAGATGGCGAAGATCTTCTAACAAAAAATAATGATAATATTCCTGAAAAAACTATAAATAATGAAGTAAATAAGACTGAAAATAATAATTCAATTTTAGGGACTTTTATTGAAAAAGAAAATTCTGATGAATTAAAACCTGCAGAGGCAGGTATAATTGTCAATTTTAAGGGAAAAGTTGCTGAAGTAATTGATGGTGGAAAGGTCAAATATATTAGAATTGAAATTACGGAAACTGATTCAAATAAATTTATGTCAGGAAATATTATTACTGTTAATACCTTTAAAAATCATAAAGTCGATGATAATGTTGAAGGTAGCGGAATTTTAGGAGAAAATAGTTTAACAAATATAAAATTAAAATAATTATTAAGGGCTGTTTAATGACGGCCCTTTCAAATTGGAGGAAAATTGGAATTTTTAAGTAGAATGGAGATAATGCTCTCATCTGAAGATATAAAAAAAATAAATTCAAAATCAGTATTAGTTTTTGGATTAGGCGGCGTCGGTGGTTCATGTGTTGAAGCACTTGTAAGGGCTGGAGTTAAAAAAATTGGCATAGTTGATGGTGATGAATATGAAATTACAAACTTGAATAGACAAATTTTTGCTACCATGAAGACTATTGGAACTAGAAAAGTAGATGCTTGTGAAGAAAGAATGTTGGAAATAAATTCTCAAGTAAAAATTAAAAAATATGATATTTTTGTTACAGAAGAAAATATATGTAGAATTGATTTTGAAGATTACGATTATGTAGTAGATGCAATTGATACGATTACATCAAAGCTTTTAATAATAAAGGCTGCACATGAAAAAAACATCAAGATAATTTCTGCTATGGGTGCTGGAAATCGCCTTGATCCAACAAAGTTTGAAGTTCTTGATATCGAAAAGACTAAAAACGATCCAGTTGCAAGGATTATGAGGAAAAAATTAAAAGAAATGAACATAAAAAAGTTAAAAGTAGTTTGCTCAAAAGAGATTCCAATAAAAACTCATGACAGGACTCCCGGTTCAATTTCTTTTGTGCCACCTGTTTGCGGCATGGTTTTGGCGTCTTATGTGATTTCTCATATTTTAAGAAGTTGAAATGATGGCAAAAAAAACATATAATAATTAGCAGTAAGGAGAAGTCATGGATATAAATACATTAAATGATAAACAAAGAGAAGCACTTTTAGCAACAGAAGGTCCACTACTAATATTAGCAGGAGCTGGATCTGGAAAGACGAAAGTTGTAACTTCAAAAATTGCATATTTAATAGAAGAATTAGATGTTCCTTCATGGAAGATTTTGGCAATAACTTTCACTAATAAAGCAGCTAAAGAAATGCAAGATAGAGTTCAAAAGTTAATAGATAGAGACATCTCCTCAATGTGGATAGGAACTTTTCACTCAATATGTGTGAGAATTTTAAGAAAAAATATTGAAAGAATTGGATATAATTCAAATTTTACTATTTATGATAGAGATGATCAAATAACTGTTGTAAAGGAAGCTATTTCTGAAATTGCTCTTGATAAAGATATGTATAAGCCTAGATCTATTGTAAATGATATTTCTAATATAAAAAATGAAGGAATATCACCAATTGAATACATGGAGCAAAATGATGATAATTTTTTCAAAAAGAATATTGGGAAAATATACGACTTATATGAAAAAAAACTTAAAAAGAATAATGCACTAGATTTTGATGACTTGTTAATAAAAACTGTGGAAATTTTAAGGGCAGAAGATGATGTTAGAGATTTTTACAGAAAGAAATTCCAGTATATTTTTGTAGACGAATATCAGGACACTAATAAAATTCAGTACAACCTTATAAAATTAATTGCAGGTACAAATCCTAATTTAACAGTAGTTGGAGACAATGATCAATCCATTTATAAGTGGCGAGGAGCAGACATAAATAATATTTTAAACTTTCATAAAGATTTTCCAGGTGCAAAAATTGTAAAACTTGAGCAAAATTATCGCTCAACTCAAAAAATATTAGATGTTGCAAATAAAGTTATCGAAAACAATGCTACTAGAATAGAAAAAAATCTTTGGACTTCAAGAGATGAAGGTAAGGATGTAGTTTATCGCGAATTTCCACATTCAAATGAAGAAGAATATGGCGTTGTAAATAAAATTATTGCACTTAATTATAAGGGCGAAGACTTTAAAGATATGGCAATTCTTTATAGGACTAATGCACAGTCAAGAGGATTTGAAGAAGCCCTTGTGAGAGAGAGAATACCCTATAAAATTGTAGGAGGACTAAAGTTTTACGATAGAATGGAAGTAAAGGACGTCCTTGCTTATCTTCGAATACTAAATAATACCAATGACAATGTAAGTCTTGCGCGAATTATAAATAGACCAAAAAGAGGGATTGGAGACACTTCGTTGTCCGATTTGATAGATTATGCAGATAACAATGCTCTTTCCCTTTATGATGTAGTTACAAATATTGACAAATTTGAAGATCTTAATATTAGGGCAAGAAAGAACATTAAGGAATTTGGTAGCATCTTAAAAATTTTAAAGGATAGGGCAGAAAATCTTTCTATTGGAAAACTTTTTGAAGAAGTTTTATATGAAAGTGGATATGTTCATGATTTAAAGAGCCAAAATACAATAGAGGCAAAGACTAGGCTTGAAAACATTGAAGAGCTTCACTCAAATATTATGGAATACGACAGAGAGGGAGTTGAGCTTTCAGAGTATTTAAATGCACTTTCACTTTTATCTGATGTGGATAAAACTTCTGAAGATACTGGAGTAAATTTAATGACAATGCACGCTGCTAAGGGCCTTGAATTTGACACCGTTTTTTTAGTTGGATTTGAGGAAGGACTTTTTCCAACTGGTAGGGCTCTTGAAAGCGAAGAAGAAGTTGAAGAAGAGAGAAGACTTTGTTATGTAGGTGTAACTCGTGCTCGAAACAATTTGTTTATTTCATCTTCAAGGACTCGTTCAATGTATGGAAAATTAACTCCCGCAAAGAGAAGTAGATTTATTGAAGAAATGGGAGATAAAATAGAAATCATCGAAGACAAAAGTAGAGAACTATTAGAAGTAAGAGATTACAATGAAGGCACTTCCATTACTAGACCTAAAAAATTCTTGGGCATTGAAAAGAAAGTTGAAACTTCAAAAAAATCTGATAATAAAAATGTAAATATTAATATTGGAGATAAAGTAAAGCACAAAATTTTTGGCAATGGAATGGTAGTTCAAAAGAAAGAAAAAAATGGCGATTATGAAGTTGTTATTTCCTTCGATAAAAAGGGATTAAAAAGATTAATGCTATCAGTTGCTCCTATAAAATTAATTGATTAGTTGGTGAAATATGATTGACAAAATAAAAGAAATGGATGATTTAATTTCGCAAATTGACAAATTAAACTACCATTATTATACCTTAGATGACCCTCTTCTTTCAGATGCTGAATACGATAAAATTTATGACAAACTTGTAAACCTTGAGAATGAAACGGGAACAGTTTTATCCTATTCCCCAACTACAAGAGTTGGAGGATCGATTTTAGATAAATTTGTTAAGCACACACATCTAGGAAGGCTCTACTCAATGGATAAAGCACAGGGAGATGATGCTCTTCTCGCATGGTACAATCGTATTGAAAAATTTGTAAATGATTATAATTTAGTAAATATTAACAAACTTCCAGAGCCAGAATTTATTGTAGAATTAAAATTCGATGGACTTACAATTAATCTAACTTATGAAAATAAAAATCTAGTCATGGCATCGACTAGAGGTAATGGAATCATTGGTGAAGAAATCTTGGAGCAAGTTAAGACAATATATTCTGTTCCACTTCGCATAAATTATGCTGGGAAAATAGAAGTTCAAGGGGAAGGTTTAATGCCACTTTCTGAACTTAAAAAGTATAATGAAAAATTCGATGATAAATTAAAAAATGCAAGAAATGCAGCAGCGGGGGCTCTTAGAAATTTAGACCCAAAAGTTACAAAAAAGAGAAATTTAACAGCTTTTTTCTACAATGTTGGCTACATTGAAGAAGAATTATTTAAGTCAGATGATGACATAAAAGAATTTTTAAGAGAGAATAATTTTAAAGTTTCAAAATATAATTTTAAGGTAAAAGAGTTTAAAGAAATAATAGATAAGATTCGTGAAATAGGAGATAATAGAGATAAGCTTGATATATTAATTGACGGAGTCACTATTAAAGTAAATGATATTGCAACGAGAAAAGCTCTTGGCTACACAAATAAATTTCCACGCTGGGCAATTGCCTATAAGTTTGAAGCAGAAGAAATATCAACAACGCTATTAGATGTTGTATGGAATGTGGGCAGAACTGCAAAGGTAACGCCATCAGCAATACTTGAGCCAGTGAACATTGGCGGAGTTACAGTTCAAAGGGCAACACTTAATAATTACGACGATATACTTAGAAAAAAAGTTAAAATAGGTTCAAGAGTTTTAATTAGGAGATCTAACGACGTAATTCCAGAAATACTTGGAACCTTACCTAGTGACAATGAAACTCGCGAGATTGAAAGACCAAAGACTTGTCCCTATTGTGGTTCACATTTGTATCAAGATGGAGTCCACATATTTTGCCCCAACACATTATCTTGCGTGCCTCAACTTGTGTCAAGGCTTACGCATTTTGCATCGAGAGATGCCATGGACATCGAGGGTTTTAGTGAAAAGACAATTGAAAAATTAATGAAGGCAGTGAATTTAAAAGAAATTCCTGATATTTACAAATTAAAGTATGATGACATAATAAAAATTGAGGGTTTTAAGGAAAAAAGGACAAAAAATCTTTTAAGGGCAATTGAGGATTCTAAGAGCCCACATCTTTCAAATTTTATTTATGCACTTGGAATTCCAAATGTTGGAATAAAAACTGCTAGAGATCTTGCAAAGCACTTTAAAGATTTTGATAAATTAAAAGACTCTAAGGAAGAAGAATTAATTTCAATTGGCGATATTGGAAGTATAACTGCTGAGGAAATTGTGGATTTTTTTAATGATGATAGAATAGTAAGGGCAGTGGATGAACTTTTTGAACTTGGAGTTTCTCCAGAGTTTGAAGATGAAGATGATGTTCCAAAACCACTCCTTGATAAAACAATTGTAATAACAGGTACATTAGATTTGCCACGTAAGGAATTGGAAGAAAAGTTAATTTCTTTTGGAGCTAAGGTAACAGGTTCTGTTAGCAAAAGAACTGATTATGTAATTGCAGGAGAAAATCCAGGGTCAAAATACGATAAGGCAAAGTCCTTAGGTATAAAAATTTTAAGTTTAGAAGAACTTGAAAAATTAGTAGGAGGTTTAAATGAATAAAGAAGATATAAGGCATATTGCAAATATTGCTCAAATTGATTTTTCTAATGAAGAATTAGATAAATTTGCACCAACCTTTGATGAAAATATTGAACTTGTAAATAAAATTAAGGAAATCGACACTGAGGGTGTTGAAAAAGTTTTTCAAGTTAATGGAACAGAAAACAATATTCGTGAAGATAAAACTGGAGAGTCTCTTACACAAGAAGAGGCACTTGAAAATGCCGCTACTACAAAATACGGTTATTTTAAGCTTATTAAATTTGTGGATTAGGAGGGACTCATGACTTTTAGCAATTTAAGAGCCTGGGAGATAGCCCAAGGATATAGAAACAAAGATTTTTCTTGTGAGGAAGTTACAAGGGAGTTTTTAGATAATATTAATAAAAAAGACAAGGATATTAACGCATACATTACTGTTACAGAAGAAATGGCGATGAAAAAAGCAAGAGAAGTTGACGAAAAATTTCACAACAGAGAAGAAATGTCCCTTCTTGCTGGAGTGCCAATTTCAGTAAAAGATAATATTTCAGTAAAAAATGTAAAGATGACTTGTGCATCTAGGATGCTAGAAAATTATACTTCTCCCTACGATGCAACTTTAGTGAAAAAAATTAAAGATAATGACGGGGTAATTCTTGGCAAAGTAAATCTTGATGAATTTGCTATGGGTGCATCAACGAGAACATCCTATTTTGGAGTTACAAAAAATCCACTTGACTTAACTAGAGTTTCAGGAGGTTCATCAGGCGGTTCTGCTGCATCAGTTAGTGCAAATATGGCTGTAATTTCCATTGGTTCAGATACTGGCGGATCAGTTAGACAACCTTCAAGTTTTTGTAAAACTGTAGGAATGAAACCAACTTATGGTTCTATTTCAAGATTTGGCATGGCGTCAATGGCAAATACTTTTGACCAACCGGGAGTAATTGCAAAGGATGTTAGAGACCTTACAATTATGTTTAACGTAATCGAAGGACGTGACGAAAGAGATGCAACTTCTGTTGGAAATCCTGGGCTTAAATTTGACTTTGACTTTTCTGATGATGCGATAAAAAATTTAAAAGGAAAAAAATTCGCAATACCAAAGACTTACTTGGAAATGGACTTAAATAAAAGAGTAAGGGGAGAACTGGACAAGGCAATTGAAATTTTAAAAGAAAATGGTGCAATTGTCGAACCTTACGATATTGATTCACTTAACCACACTATTGAAACTTATAATATTTTAGTAAATGGTGAAATTGCATCTAACCTCGCTCGTTTTGATTCCATTCGTTATGGTCATAGAACTGACAAAAAATTTGATACAGTTGAAGAAATGTATCGTGCATCAAGAAGCGAAGGTTTTGGGGAAGAAGTTAAGAGAAGAATAATGATTGGAACGCACATTCTTTCAATGGAAAATGCTGACGAATTTTACTACAAGGCATTAAAAGTAAGAGGACTTATAAAAAGAGATATGGATAGAATGTTTAAAGATTATGACTTTATGATTTGTCCAACATTCCCAGTTTTACCATTTAAAATCGACGACGATATGAGTCCAATTGAAATGTACCAAGCAGATTTGTTTACAATTCCTGCAAATATGGTAGGTTCACCATCAATTTCACTTCCAATGCCAGCAGCAGAAGATGGACTTTCTGTTGGAATTGAATTTACTGCAAGAAGATTTAAGGATAAAGATTTACTTCAAGCATCACTTGCTTTTGAAAGGAGTTTAAATAAATGAAATATAAAACAATTGTAGGTTTGGAAATTCACGTTGAACTTTCCACAGAAACAAAGGCTTTTTGTTCATGCAAGAACTCCTTTGGAGATGAACCAAATACAAATGTATGCCCAGTATGTTTAGCACTTCCAGGTGGCATGCCAGTTTTAAATAGAAATGTTGTTAATTATACAGTAATGGCTGGGACTGCCTTTAATTGTAAAATAAATAATAAATCAAAATTTGATAGAAAAAATTATTTTTATCCCGATTTAACTAAGGGATTTCAAATAACGCAAAATGACAATCCAATTTGTACAGACGGTTATCTTGAAATCGAAACTGATGAAGGAAACAAAAAAATTGGACTTTTTCAAATTCAAATGGAAGAAGACACTGCAAAAAGTCTTCACACAGAAGAAAATGAAACGCTAATGGACTACAATAGATGTGGCGTTCCATTAATTGAAATTGTTACTAAACCTGATATTTCCAGTGGTAAAGAAGCTCGTATATTTCTTGAAAAATTAAAATCGACATTGAGATTTTTAAATATCTCAGACTGTAAAATGGAAGAGGGCTCCCTTAGATGTGATGTCAATGTCAACATAAAGGATATGGAAACAGGCAAAAAAACTGCTATAACTGAGGTAAAAAATCTTAACTCCTTTAGAGGAGTTGAAAAGGCAATTGACTTTGAAGTAGAAAGACATATTAAACTTCTTGAAAATCACGAAGATGAAATTAGAACAACAAGAAGATGGGACGATGCGAAAAACGAAACTGTTTTAATGAGAGTTAAATATACAGCTAGTGATTACAGATTTGCACCTGAAGGAGATCTGCCAATTGTTCACATTACTGATAAAGAGATAAAAGAAATTGTAGACAAAATGCCAGAGCTTCCATCACAAATGATGGAAAGATTTGTAAAAGATTACGGCATTACAAAGGAAGATGCAGGAGTTCTTGCATCATCAAGAGAGCTTGCTAAGTTTTTTGAAGATGTAGCAGCTGACTTTAAAGATTACACACTTCTTTCAAATTGGATTCAAACAGAAATTTTAAGAAGAGTGGAAATTTCTGATGACGTAGAATTTAAACTTCCTTTTGCTAATAAAGAATTTATTGAACTGTTAAACTCAATTAAAAATGAAAAAATTAGCAATAACGCCGGCAAAAAAGTTTTGCGTGAAATGTTTGAAACGGGAGACGGCGCAAAGGAAATTATTGAAAGACTTGGTCTTGTTCAAATGACAGATGTATCTGAAATAGAGAAAATTGTAGATGAAGTTCTCGATGAAAACGAGCAATCAATCGTTGATTTTAAAGAAGGAAAGGACAGAGCTTTAGGATTTTTAGTTGGACAAGTAATGAAAAAATCAAGAGGCAAGGCAAATCCAAAAATTGCAAATGAAATGCTTGTAAAAAAATTAAAGGAAAGATAATTTAAGGTGTCAAAGGTGGCACCTTTTTTATTTGCAAACTAAAACTAATTAAAAATAAATATTTTACAAATTTATTAGAAGTATTGATATAATTAGGTCATCTAAAATATAGATTTATGTTATTAATATACTTAACAAAGTTGTCATTAAATATTCACAAATTTTTACTATAATAAAGCAGGTGATTAAATGTTTAAGATTTTAGTTGTAGATGATGAAAAAAGCATTAGAGAAGTTATTAGAACTTATGCAGAATTTGAAGGTCATGAAGTTGTTGAAGCTTCAGATGGACTTGAAGCAATTGAGAAAGTACGTGAAGAAGATTTTGATGTAATAGTAATGGATATTATGATGCCAAAGCTTGATGGATTTTCTTCTTACAAGGAGATAAAAAAAATAAAGGACATTCCAGTTCTAATGCTTTCTGCCAGAGGCGAAGAGTACGATAAATTATTTGGTTTTGAAATAGGAATTGACGATTATGTTACAAAACCTTTCTCTCCAAAGGAACTTATGGCGAGATTAAATGTAATTGTAAACAGAAATAATAAAACTGAAGAAAATAATACCATGGAGTTTGAAGGTTTAAAAATTGATTTAGATGGAAGAGTTGTTTTTGTAGACGATGAAATTGTGGATTTAACACCTAAAGAATATGACCTTTTAGTTTACATGGTAAAAAATAAAAATATTGCTTTATCAAGAGACAAACTTTTAAATCAAGTTTGGGGCTATGATTTTTATGGAGAAGATAGGACAGTTGACACTCACATAAAAATGTTGAGAAATTCAATTAAGAAATATAGAAAATTTATTATTACTGTAAGAGGAGTTGGATATAAATTTGATACAAGAAATTAAAGAAATAAGGAGAGTTAAAATTGACAAGAATAGCATCCTATTTAAGTTATGGAAATATTTTGTCTTTTTTGCTGGACTGATTTTAATTTCTATTTGGCTTTTCCAAACGGTTTTCTTGTCAAGTTTTTACGAGACAATGAAAATTCGCGAAGTTACAAAAGTTGGCAACGAGCTTAGAAGTGATTACAATTCTAAGGACTTTGAAACTAAATTATCCAATTATGCTAATACAAAGGGACTCGAGATAAAGGTATTAGATGAAAATGGCGCTTGGGTTTATCCCTTGAGATTATTTGACGAATTTGTTGAAAGACCTAGAATGATTTGGGAAAATTTCGATAAGTTTTTTGGATCACTTAAAAGAGATAATAGGACTTATAAAATTTATACAGTTAGGTATGAAAATTTAAAGGATCCATCAATTATTTATGCAGGTTATCTTGGAAACACAGATGGAGAGGAATATTACCTTTATATAAATTCAGTGTTAAAACCAGTTGATGCAACAGTTGATGTCATAAGAAGAATTTTAGTTATTATATCTTTTTTGGCCCTTATTTTTGCATCTATTACTGCATATTTCGTTTCAAAAAGACTTTCAGGACCTCTTGTAAGGATGTCAAATACAGCGAAGGAACTTGCCAAAGGCGATTATAAAGTTCAGTTTAGAAAGGGCGAATATACAGAAATCGACGATCTTTCCAATACTCTTAACTATGCAAAGGATGAATTAACAAAGACAATTGAAATGAGGAAGGATTTAGTGGCAAATGTAAGTCACGATTTAAAAACTCCGCTTACTGTTATAAAATCCTATGGCGAGATGATTAGGGATATCTCTGGTTCAAACGAAGCTTTAAGAAATAAGCATTTAGAAACAATAATTAATGAAGCAGATAACTTAACAGCTTTAGTAAATGATTTGTTAGATTTATCAAAAATTGAATCTAATCTTGAAAAAATAAAAAAAGAAGAGTTTCGCCTTGAAGATTCAGTCTATGAGGTTCTTGATAGATTTAAAATTAATAAAAATTATTCCGATTATAAATTTGAAATTGATTCAAATGGAGATACAAGGATTTTAGGCGATAGGTCAAAGATAAATCAAGTGATTTATAATTTAATTAATAACGCAATAAATTATTCTCCAGTGAATAAAAATATAAAATTGGTGATTAAGGGTGACGAAAATAAAACTGAATTTCATTGCATTGACAAAGGGATTGGCATAAGAGAAGAAGACATTAATGGAATTTGGGACAGATTTTATAGAGTTAGAAATAATCACACTAGACCAGAAATTGGCACTGGTCTTGGTCTTTATATTGTAAAGACTATTATGGATCTTCATGGATACGAGTATGGCGTTCATTCAAAAATAAATGAAGGTTCAGACTTTTATTTTATTGGAAATAAATAACTAAAAAATTTAATAAAGTTTTGAAATCGACTAGAGATAGTCGATTTTTTTGTATTTATATAGAAAATCTAATTTGTATAAAATTTTTTAAATTGAAAAAATAATGCCATTGGTCCCATATTAAAAAAAGAAATTAAAGTACTAGAAAATAGCAAGTATATGTAGTAAAATTAACTTAAGTGGAGTAAAGTGGAATAAAAAGTAATATAAATGGAATAAAGTGGAGAATAAAATGTTAATAGGTGAATTTAGACATAACCTAGACCCAAAAGGGAGAATTACAATTCCATCAAAATTTAGAGATGACCTTTCTGTATTTGTAATGACAAAGGGTTTAGATAACTGTCTATTTTTATATCCAAAGGAGCAATGGGAGAAAATTGAAAACAAATTAAAGGAACTCCCTATGACAAATAAAGCTGTAAGATCCTTTGTGAGAACATTTTTCTCTGGTGCTGTTGATTGTGTATTAGATAAACAAGGAAGAGTGCTTATTGCAGAAAACTTAAGGGATTATGCAAATTTAGATGATAAGTGTGTAATCATAGGTCTTTCCAATCGTGCAGAAGTTTGGTCTGAAGAAAAATGGAATAAATACAATGAAGAAGAAGCACTTTCTTATGAAGAGCTTGCTGAAAAAATGTCGGAGTTGGGAATATAATGGATTTTTCACATAAAAGCGTACTTTTAGAGGAAACGATCAATGGGTTAAATGTTAGAAAGAATAAAATCTATCTCGATGGGACTCTTGGAGGAGCTGGTCACAGTTATGAAATTTTAAAAAAATTAGAAGGCACTGGACTTTTAATAGGAATTGACCAAGATGAAGAAGCGCTAAAGGCAGCTAGAGTTAGACTTTCTGAATTTAAAAATGTTGAATTTTTTAATTTAAATTACATAGACTTTGAAAAAGCGCTTGATGCACTTGGTATAGATAAAATTGATGGAGTTTTATTAGATATTGGAGTTTCTTCTTATCAATTTGACAATCCGGAAAGAGGATTTTCATATAGATTTGATGCACCACTTGATATGAGAATGGATAAGGATTTAGAAATCTCTGCTAAAGATATTATAAATACATATAGTGAAGATGAGATTACAAAAATTATAAAAGAATATGGTGAAGAGAAATGGGCTTCCCGAATTTCCAAGTTTATTGTGGATTATAGAAAAAACAAAAGTATTGAAACTACTTTTGAACTTGTTGAAATAATAAAAAATGCAATTCCTGCATCTGCGAGAAGAAATGGACCTCATCCAGCAAAAAGGACTTTCCAAGCTCTTAGAATCGAAGTTAATAAAGAGCTAGATGTTCTTAAAAATTCAATTGACAGATTTGTAAATAGGTTAAATCTTGGTGGTAGAATTGCTATAATTACATTTCATTCCTTAGAGGATAGAATTGTAAAAAACTCTTTTAAATATTTGGAAAGGGACTGCATATGCCCACCAACATCTCCAATTTGCACTTGCGATAAAAAGAGAGAAATCAAAATTATTACTAGAAAACCAATTACTGCAAGTGAGGAAGAGTTAAAAGAAAATAACAGATCTCACTCAGCTAAACTAAGAATTGCCGAAAAATTAGAGGTGTAAAATGGCAAAAAAATTAACTAAAATTTCAAATAAAAGTTATAATAGATATAAGAATAATCTTTTAAATAATAAGCCTTTTATTTTTACTTTGGCAATTGTTACAATTGTTTTGATTGCAATTTTAATTTTATACTCTCAAATTGCAGGTCTTGATAGAGAAATTTTAAAACAAAAGGCTGAAATAGATGAATTAAACAAAACTAAGATAACTCTTGTAGGTGAAATAAAAGCTGTAAAATCTTCTGCGCAAATTGCTGAAGAAGCTATGTATAAACTTGGGATGGTTTATCCTTCCGAGGATCAAATAGTTTACATTGATTCAAAGGAAGAAAAAAAATTAGGAGATATTAATTACAACGTATTTTTAAGCCCAATTGTATCTGTTCTAAGATCCTTTACAAGAGATTAGGAGGATATATTGAAAAATAATAAGGTTAAAGCTAGAGATAGAAAAAAAGAAAGTGGATTTAAAAGGCACACAAATAATGCCAATAAATTCATATTTATATTTTTTATCTTTCTAGCTTTTTTATTTGTAGCTGTAATCGCAAAACTTTTGTATATTCAAATTGTTCAATCGGAAGATTTAACTATTGCTGCTCTTAACCAACTTACTAGGACAGAGGTTATAAATTCTAATCGTGGCATTATTTACGATAGAAATAAAAAGGAGATGGCGATAAATATTACTAAGTGCAATATTTTCTACAATTTAGATTTTTTGACACAGGGTAAGGACGAAAGTAATAGCGATTTTAAAAATAGAAAAGAAAAATTATATGATGAAGATGCAAAAATTATTTCTGATATTACTGGAATAGATTATGACGAAATAAGAGGGAATATGACTGGCGATAAAGTTGTAAGAGTTGCCACAAATATTGATCGAGCGAAAGCAAATGAGTTAAAGGATTTAAGAACAAAAATTGCAAAAGAAAATCAAAGCAAAAAAACTAATAAAAATCAAAGTTTAATGGCAATTTCTATTGATGATGTAACGAGAAGACTTTATCCTTTTAATAATCTTGCTTCTTATATAATAGGATTCACAAATGATGAAAATGTTGGACAATATGGAATTGAGGCGAGCTATGACGAAGAACTTTCAGGGATTTCTGGTAAAAGTGTTTCATTAAAGGACAACGCATCAAATAAGATTCCTTTGACAGATGAAGAAACTTATGCTCCAAAAGAAGGTTATTCTGTAGTTTTATCGATAGATTCAAACATTCAACAATTCGCAGAGACTGCTGCAGAAAATGCAAAAAAAGAAAATAATGCAGATAAAGTATCTGTAATTGTGCAAGATACCATGACGGGCGAAATTTTGGCAATGACAACTAAGGATGATTACAATCTAAATGATCCAAGGGCTCCTATAAATGAAAAACAAGAAAAAGAATGGAATAACTTAAATGAAGAAGAAAAAATGGATGCCCTATACGAAAATTGGAGAGATTTTAACGTAAATGACCAATATGAACCCGGCTCAATTTTTAAACTTATTACGGCTGCAGCTGCTATTGAAGAAAATACTTCTCAACCAGATTCACAGTATTATTGTAATGGTTGGATGAAAATAGGAGATAGAAAATTATCTTGTACAAGTCCAACTAGAGGAACAAAAACTCTCACAAAGGCAATTGAAGAGTCCTGTAACATGACTATGATACAAGTAGGTCAAGGTTTAGGTGCAGAAAAGTTTTTAAATTACATCCAGGCTTTTGGATTTGGTAGAAAAACAGGTATAGAATTATATGGTGAGTCCGTAGGGCTAATTCCAGCATCTGCAAAGGAAATTAGCAAAGTAAAACTTGCAACAATGTCTTATGGGCATTCAATTGCAGTATCTCCTCTTCAACTTGTAAATGCAGTGAGTGCAATTTCAAATGGCGGTTTTTTAAACAAGCCAACACTTATAAAAGAATTAGTGGACGCCAATGGAAATGTAATTGAAAAAAAGAAAACTGATCTCAAAAGAAGGGTAATTTCCGAGGAAACTTCAGATAAGATGAAGTATATGATGAAGAGAGTAGTCGATAGTGGAATAGGAAAACTTGCACAAGTACCAGGTTATCAAGTTGGAGGAAAATCTGGTACAGCAAATATTGCAACTCCAACAGGTTATTTAGATGCATACAATTCATCTTTTGTCGGTGTCGCTCCTCTTAATGCTCCTAGATTGACTGTACTTGTTGTAGTAAATAATCCTAAAGGGGCAATACTAGGTAGTGCTGTTGCTGCTCCAGTTGTACAAGAAATTTTAAGCAAATCTTTAAATTATATGAAAATTCAAAAAACTGAAGAAGTAAGCGAAAAAGAAGATTTTGTATCAGTGCCTGATGTTGAAGGATTGCTTTTAGAAGATGCCGGAAAAATTTTATTAAAATCTGGACTTAGATTTAACACTAATGCTGAAGGTGTTGAAAATTATTCGGTGGTAATAAATCAAAGTCCATCACAGGGATCATATGTAATTAAAGATACAATAGTTGATTTAGCTATAAATGATAAAGATAGTGGTATTTTGATAATGCCTAATTTATCAAGAAAGAGCAGAAAAGAAACTGAATCTATTTTAAAATCTATGAATATAGAGTATAATATCAAGGGAAATGGCGACTTTATATCACAAAGCCCTAGAGCTGGGAAAAAAATGTCGGGCGACGAAACTGTTACAATTAATTATTCAAAAAGAAATGACGAAGAAGATTTGAATGAGGGAAATTCTAAAGTTAACAATAGTGCCGACACAAATAGTAAAAATTTAAAGGAAGAAAGCTCTAGCAACAAGAAAAATTTATTGCAAAATAAAGAAGATACTGTTAAAAAGGAAAAAACAGTGAACAATAAAAATTCAAATAAAGAAGACAATACAAAAAATAAAAAAAGGGATTAGGATAAAAATAATATGAATTATTTAGTTAATTTAGCATTGGGTTTAATTTTTTCATTGATTTTTGGAAAAATTTTAATCCCAATATTAAAAAGATTGCACGCAGGTCAAAGTATAAGAGAAGATGGACCACAAAGTCACATGATAAAAAGCGGCACACCCACAATTGGTGGATTAATATTTTTATCTTCTGTAATAATCACAACTTTACTTGCAGGAAATTTCAAAGTATCTGTTCTTATGATATTTTTCTCTACACTTGCCTTTGGAGCAGTGGGATTTATAGATGATTATATTAAAGTTGTTATGAAGAGAAATTTAGGACTTCGTGCCTATCAAAAACTTCTTTTACAAATTATAACTGCTGTAATTTTAATTATCTATCAATATAATTCTAAAAATATGGGAACAGACTTATACATTCCTTTTTTAAAGGATTATAGATCCATTGGACTTTTTTATGTTCCCTTTATAATTTTTGTAATCGTAGGAACTGTTAACTCAGTAAATTTAACTGATGGTCTTGATGGTCTTTCTACTAGTGTTACAATTATTTGTCTACTGTTTTTTAATGTAGTTGCAGTTAAATTTCAAAGATATGAAATTGCAACTTTCTGTACTGCACTTGCAGGAGCTTTAGTTGGTTTTTTATTTTTCAATAAATATCCAGCAATAGTTTTTATGGGTGATACGGGTTCTCTTGCACTTGGTGGAGCAATTTCTGCAATAGCTCTTCTTTTAAATGTGCCTTTAATTCTACCAATAGCTGGAGGAATATATTTTATAGAAACTCTTTCTGTTATTATTCAAGTCATAAGTTTTAAGACAAGGGGAAAGAGAGTATTTCTCATGTCGCCACTTCATCATCACTTTGAACAAAAGGGTTGGCATGAGAAAAAGATTGTTGCAGTATTTTCATTAGTTGAACTTATATTATGTGTAATTTCATATTTAATATTATTTTAGGTGATAAAAATGTTAGAAAACAAAAATATTCTTATAATGGGTTTTGGAGTAACGGGAAAAGCTACTTTAAAATTTTTAAAGGGATTTCCATGCAAAATTTATATTTTCGATAGCAATAAAGATCTTCAAAAGTTAAATGTAGATGAGGATTTTATAATTTTTAAGGAAGAAGACTTAGAAAAGATTGATTTAATTGTAAAAAGTCCAGGAATTTATCCTTTCCACGAACTTTTAGTTAAAGCAAGGGAAAAAAATATTGAAATAATTTCTGATATTGAATTAAGCTATAGAAATTTAAAAACTAATAATGTAATTGCAGTTACAGGAACTAATGGAAAAACTACAACTACCACAATTATTGGCGATATTCTAAAGAGAAAAGCAAAGACTTTTGTAGTTGGAAATATTGGAAGGGGAATTTTAGAAATAACTGAAGAAGCAAATAAAGATGATTATATTGTTATAGAAGCTTCGTCTTTCCAATTAGAAGATACAAAAACTTTTAAGCCCCATATTGCACTTTTAACTTATGTAACTAGTGACCACTTAGATTGGCATAAGACTACACAAAATTATATTGACGCAAAATTTAAAATTTTTGCAAATCAGGATGGCGATGACTTTGCAATTTTAAATTATGAAAATAAGGAACTTGCCCAAAATTATAATTTAAAGGGCAAAAAATATTATTTTTCAATGAAAAAGATTTCAGAAAAGGGAGCTTATGTTGAAAATGGAAAAATTTATTTTAACGATGGCGAAAATATCGAAGAGATTTTAGAAATAAGGGACATTAAAATTCCCGGAGAACACAATATAAAAAATATTATGGCAGCTATTATTGCCACAAAACTCTTAAATATTGATACAGATATTATTAGGAAGAGCATAATCTCTTTTACTGGAGTTGAACACAGAATTGAATTTGTAAGAGAAATTCAAGGGATAAAATATTATAATGATTCAAAGGGAACAAACCCAGATTCAACTGAAGTTGCAGTTGCTGCAATGGATGGTGATGTAATTCTTATAGCAGGTGGATATGACAAGGGTGCAAATTTTGATGAATTAATAGAAAAGTCCAAAGACAAGTTAAAAACTGTAATTTTGTATGGAGAAACTGCAGAAAAATTTTCAGATTCTTGTAAAAAATCAGAAGTTGAATTTTATATTGTAAAAAATTTAAACAAAGCCGTTGAGCTTGCAAATAAATTGGCAGTTAAGGGAGATGACGTTCTCCTTTCTCCTGCCTGTGCATCTTGGGATATGTACAGTGATTATGAAGCTAGAGGAAGACATTTTAAGGATTTAATTAGAGAGTTGGTATAGATGAAATTAAAAAAGGAGATGAAAGATGTTGATCTAATGCTATTAGTTAGCATGATACTTTTAGTAGTAATAGGTCTTATTGCGGTTACATCAGCATCTTTTCCCACTGCAAAAAAATACAATTTAAATAGTTTTCACTATCTAATTAGGCAGGGAATATTTCTAATTTTAGGAATAATCTCCATGATTTTAATAATTCGTGTGCCTAGGGCAGTAATTTATAAGAATATTTCATGGTTATTTCCTTTAAGTGTAATATTAATTTTATTACTATGGACACCTCTTGGATCTGCGAAAAAAGGTCAAGCAAGGTGGTTGGACTTTAGGGTAATACCGCTTAGATTTCAGCCCTCAGATATTTTAAAAATTTCATCTATTATTTATTTGTCAAAATATCTTTCAAGAAATATTTATACCCTTAGAGAACCAAGGACATTTATTACAGCCGTTGCTATAATGGGCATATCCGTAGGACCAATTATGATTAAGGACTTTTCTACTGCGGTAGTAATAGGAGTGGCACTTTTTGCAATACTTCTTGCTGCAGGCATTGATAAGAAGCAGTTTTTATTTTTAGTAGCATTAGGTGGTATCTTTATATGGCTTGTTTTAAAGGATCCAGAAAATAAATTTAGAATTAAAAGAATTTTAGGATTTGTATCAGATTCTACAAATTATCAATCAGCAGATTTATACCAAGCAAGACAGTCACTTTATGCTTTTGCTCTTGGTGGTTATTCAGGCGTTGGACTTTTTAGATCTAGACAAAAATATACAAACTTGCCAGAAGCATACACTGACTTTATTTTTTCAGTGATAGCAGAAGAATTTGGATTTATAGGAACTTTTATAATTATTTTGCTTTTTATAATTTATATTTATAGAGGTTATATGATTGCCTTTAAAGCAACAAATTATTTTGATAAATTCACTGCAATTGGTATGACAACCTATATTGGTATACAAGCATTTTTTAACATGGGGGTATGTGCAAAACTCCTACCTGTTACTGGTATTACACTTCCCTTTATATCCTATGGAGGAACGGCACTTGTAATAGCAATTGTATCTACAGCAATTTTACTAAAAATCTCGAAAGAAGGCACTATATGAAATATATTTTATCTGGGGGAGGAACTGGTGGACATATTTATCCAGCTCTTGCCATAGGCGAAGAAATAAAAAAACAAGACGAAGAGGCAAAAATTTTATATGTTGGCAAAAAAAATTCTTTAGAAGAAGAACTTGCAAAAAAATACAATTTTAATTTTCAAGGAATAGATATTTCCGGTTTACCTAGAAAAAAATTAAATAAAGACACTGTAATTACTTTTTTTAATTTAATGAAGGGTTTAAATCAGTGTACAAAGATATTAAATACATTTAAACCAGATATAGTTATTGGTACTGGTGGATATGTGTGTGCTCCAATAGTTTTTAAAGCACAACAAAAAAAGATAAAGACTGCTATCCAAGAGCAAAATGCGTATCCAGGAAAGACTAATAAAATTTTGGGAAAAAAAGCAGATTATGTTTTTATAAATTTTATGGAAGCAAAAAAATATTTAAGTAACGATAACATTGTCTTTACAGGAAATCCAATAAGGGATGTTTTTTCACATCTTGACAGAAATAAATCAAGAGAAAAATTAAAAATAAAAAATAAGGAACAATTTGTATTTTCTTTTGGTGGAAGTGGTGGACAAGAATCTACTAATGACGCAATTTTGGAAATTTTAAATAAAAAGGAAAAATTACCTTTCAAGCTAACCCATGTAACTGGTAGAGAACACTATAAATCATTTATGGAAAAATTAGGGGAAATACCTGAAAATGTTGAGATTTTAGACTATACTCACAGCGTTTACGATTATCTTTCTAGTGCAGATCTTGTAATTGCATCATCATCTGCAATGACTTTGGCAGAAATTTCAGCAATAGGCATAGCATCAATTTTAATACCAAAGGCATATACTGCAGGAAATCATCAGTATTACAACGCTATGAGTTACAGCAATATGGGTGCAAGCTCAGTTATTGAAGAAGAAAACTTAAATGGAGATATATTATTAAGAGAAATAGAAAATATATTAAACAATGATGAAGAAAGAAACATGATGGCAGAAAATTCCAAGAAATTAGCAAGTCCTGACGCTGTTTCAAAAATTGTTGATTTAATTTTAAAGTGATTTTATGAAAAAGATGAAAAAGAAAAAAAGAAAACTAAATAAGAAAAGAAAATATTTTAGAATTTTTACTAGGTTTTTTTTGTTTTTTTTCTTCGTTTTTTTGTTGATTTTTGCATTAAAAAATTCTAATCTATTTAATATAAAAAATGTAACTATTGAAGGCAATAAAAATGTAACTGCCGCTACTATAAAAAAGGTTTCTGAGCTCAAACAGGGTAATAAATATTTTGTAATTTCTAAAAAGAAAAGACAAGAAAGGATAAAATCTATTCCTTACATAAGGGATGCAAAAATATCATATAGTATTACTGGAAAAGTCAAGGTTAAGGTAACTGAAAGAACTCCCTATTATCAAATGGAAACAAACGAATACCTTCTAATTGACGAAGATTTTAGAATACTTGAAAACTCAAAGAAGAAAGCTGATAATTTAATAAATTTAAGTGGTTTTAATTTAGAGGATCAAAAGCCAGGGAGTTACATTTTAAATAATAAAGAAGATGAGGAAAAAAAGGATCTTCTTCTTGAGATAAAAAAAGAGGAATATTCACTTAATGGAAATATAAAAGAAATTGAATTAATGGATTCTATTGCAACTTTTACAACAGTTAGTGGAATTAAAATTGAATTTGGCTCTTACAATAATACATCTTATAAATTAAAAATGCTCTCTTTAATTTTAGATGATATTAAAAAGACAAATAAAAACGCTGTTATTATTCAAATGGAAAAGGGTGAGAGCCCAATCCTTATTACTAATGATGAAAATAATGGCGACAATAAAAACAATAAGGAATCGGAAAAAGAAAATTCTAAAGAAAATAATGAAAAAAGTTACAAGGAAATAGAAAAAAATTAGTAAAAGCAAATAAAAGTTAGCAAATGACCTTTATATATTGACTATTTGCGATTATTTCTATAAAATAATGGTAATGAATAAAAATACAATTAATTAGTATAAGAGGAGGATGTTTATGTTGGAATTCGATATGGATCAAGACGAATTTGCCAAAATTAAAGTAGTTGGCGTTGGTGGCGGCGGAAACAACGCTGTTAATAGAATGATTAACGCTGGTGTTAAAGGTGTAGAATTTTTAGTTTTCAATACTGATAAACAAGCATTAAAAAATTCACTTGCTGAAAATAAGATTCAACTTGGTGAAAAAATAACTAAAGGTCTTGGAGCAGGTGCGAATCCTGAAGTGGGAGAACAAGCAGCAGAAGAATCAATTGATGAAATTAGAGAAGCTCTTGAAGGTGCCGACATGGTATTTATCACTGCAGGAATGGGTGGAGGTACTGGTACTGGCGCAGCTCCTGTTATCGCTGATGTTGCAAAAGAATTAGGTCTACTAACAGTTGGTGTGGTTACAAAACCATTTACATTTGAAGGTAAAAAAAGAGCAAAATCTGCTGAATTAGGAATAAATTCTCTAAAGGGAAAAGTTGATACATTAGTTATAATTCCAAATGACAGACTTCTTAGCATTGCAGACAAAAAGACTAGCTTCTCACAAGCTTTTGAAATGGCTGATGACATTTTAAAACAAGGTATTCAAGGTATCTCAGATTTAATTTCTGTACCTAATTTAATTAATCTTGACTTTGCTGACGTTAAAACAATTATGTATGACAAAGGTGTTGCTCACATGGGTATCGGTCGTGCTTCAGGTGATGATAGAGCTACTGAAGCTGCAAAACTTGCAATCAATTCTCCTCTACTAGAAACTTCTATTGAAGGAGCGAAATCTGTTCTGTTGAATATTACTGCAGGATCGGACCTTGGTATTTTTGAAGTTAATGAAGCAGCAGATTTAATTAGAGATTGTGTATCTGAAGATGCAAATATTATCTTTGGTGCTGGAATTGATGAATCACTTAAAGATGAAGTAAAGATAACAGTTATAGCAACTGAATTTGAGCAGTATAAAGATGAAAAGAAGGATAAAAAAGAAAATAAAACTGAAGTTTCAGGAAAAAGTCCCCTTGAATCTTTTGAAGATACTGAAGAAGATAATGGCGAACTTAAAATCCCTTCTTTCTTGAGAATTAATAGAAAATAATTTTATTATATTCATAATATAACATTGTGGACATTGGAGACAATGTCCTTTTTTTATTAAAATTAAAAAAAACACTTGACAAAACCAAATTTACACTTTAAAATTTATTCTTAATTACTGAAAAAAAGAATTGTACAATTTTTAATACTATATAGCTATGGGAAAAAGCGCAAAATTTATCTAAGTTTTAGAGAGATGTTGTTTGGTGAGAAACATTACTTGAATTTTTTGCAACTCATTTTCTCGCATCACTATTGAAAAAAGTAGGTAGTGACGTATAACTACGTTAAAAGTTTCAAGTGGCTGTAAAGCAATTTAGGTGGTACCGCGATCATTCGTCCTGAGATTATTCTCAGGACTTTTTTATTAGGAGGAAAAGATGGAAAAGATAGTAAAAATTTTTGACACAACATTAAGAGATGGAGAGCAATCTCCAGGATGCTCAATGAACAGAAAAGAAAAGGTCCAAATGGCTCATCAAATTGAGAAATTGGGAGTAGATGTTATTGAAGCAGGTTTTGCTGCATCTTCAGTAGAAGATTTTAATTCAATAAGAGAGATTGCAAAAATAGCAAAAAATATGACTGTCGCTTCTCTTGCAAGATGTAATAAAAATGATATTGATAGGGCTTTTGAAGCTTTAAAAGATGCAAAAAATAAAAGATTGCACATTTTTATTGCTACAAGTGACATTCATATGGAATATAAACTAGAAATGACTAGAGAAGATGTTAAAAATTCTGTCAGAAAGCATGTTACTTATGCAAAAGAAAAATTTTCTGACATTGAATTTTCATGTGAAGATGCTACAAGAACAGATATAAATTTTATGATAGAAGTAATTCAAATTGCTGTAGATTGCGGAGCAACAACAATTAATATTCCTGATACTGTTGGCTATATTATGCCAGAAGAGTATGCAGAAATCATAAGAAAGGTAAGAGAAAATGTTGTAGGAATAGAAAATGTAGATATATCCGTACATTGTCATAATGATTTAGGACTTGCTGTTGCAAATTCACTTGCAGCAGTAAAAGCAGGAGCAACTCAAGTTGAATGCACAGTAAATGGTATAGGGGAAAGAGCTGGCAATACAGCGATGGAAGAAGTTGTAATGGCATTAAAAACAAGAAAGGGCTTTTTTAATATAGATACAAATATTAATACTAAAGAAATAATGAAATCTTCAGAGATGCTCTCTTCAATTATTGGAGTTAAAATAAGTCCAACAAAGCCAATTGTCGGTAAAAATGTATTTAGTCATGAGGCTGGAATTCACCAACATGGTGTTTTAAAAAATAAAGAGACTTATGAAATAATGGATCCTTCAATGATAGGTTATAAAGCAAATTCTTTTGTATTAGGCAAGCATTCTGGAAAGCATGCATTAAAACAAAAGTTAGAAGAGCTAGGTTTTATTGTAGACGATATGGAAATGAATGGAATTTTTGAAAGATTTAAAGAAGTTTCCGATGCAAAAAAAGAAATTTATGACGATGATTTAATAGCAATAATGAGTGCCAACAATAAATTAGTTCCTGGAGGATATGAGTTCTTAGATTATCAATCTATGACAAGCAATGGAAAAGATTCTAAGACAATAATAAAAGTTAGAAAAGATAACAAAGAAATAGAAATGGTAGGTACTGGCAAAGGTCCAATTGATGCTGCCTTTGATGCAATGAGAAAAATAACATCTAGAAACATTAAGTTAAAAGATTTTTCCATAAATTCAGTTACACAAGGAAAGGATGCACTTGGGGAAACTATAATCAGAGTATACGATGAAGATACAAAGATGACACTTGGTGCTAAAGGTTTAGACAATGATATTATAAAATCTGGAATATTATCTTATATAAATGCAGTAAATAGAATTGAAAGGTAAGGGCTGGAATATGAAAACACTATTTGAAAAAATTTGGGATAGACATGTAATTACATCAAAAGATGAGAAAGATTTACTATATGTTGATCTTCATTTAATTCATGAAGTTACATCTCCTCAAGCTTTTGAGGCATTAAGGATTAAGAATAGAAAATTTAGAAGACCTGACTTGACCTTTGCTACAATGGATCATAACACACCTACAAAAATAGAAAATAGGAAAAATATTTCAGAAATTAAGGATAAACTTTCAAAGGAACAGTTAGAAACTTTAGAAAAAAATTGTAAAGAATATGGAATAGAACTTTTTGATATGAATTCAGAAAATAATGGAATAGTTCATATGATTGGACCAGAGATGGGACTATCTATTCCTGGTAAAACAATAGTGTGTGGAGATTCACATACCGCAACACATGGAGCTATGGGAGCAATAGCTTTTGGCATAGGTACAAGTGAAGTTGAAGATGTATTTGCAACACAATGTATTTGGAACAAAAAGCCAAAAAATATGGGAGTTAAAATTACTGGACAGCTTGGAGAAAATGTAAGTTCAAAGGACATTATCCTAAAATTGATAAGTGAATACTCAACTTCTTTTGGCAGTGGATATGCAATAGAATTTTATGGAGAAACAATAGAGAATATGGAAATGGAAGAGAGACTTACACTTTCTAATATGGCTATTGAGGGCGGTGCAAAATTTGGGATTATAAAACCAGATGACAAGACTATAAACTATATTAGAAATAGAAAATATACACCAAAGGGAGAAGCTTTTGAAAAATATTTAAGTTCAATCAAAGATTTATACACAGACGATGAAAGTTGCTTTGATAAAATAATAAATTTAGATGTAAGTAATTTAAAAAGACAAGTAAGCTATGGTACAAATCCATCTATGACTTGTGATATAGATAAGCAGTTTCCGAAAATAAAATCAGAAGAAGATAGAAAATCCTATGAATATATGGGAATTAAAGAAAATATGAGAGCAGAAGAACTAAAAATAGATACAGTTTTTATTGGCTCGTGCACAAATGGAAGAATTATAGATATGAAAATAGCAGCTGATGTTTTTAAGGGACATAAAGTAAAAGATGATATACGCTGTATAATTGTTCCAGGTTCTATGGAAGTTAAAAGATATATTCAAGAAAAGGGATTAGATAAAATATTTTTAGATGCAGGATGTGAGCTTAGGGAACCAGGATGTTCATATTGTTTAGCCATGAACGATGATAAAATTGATGAATTTAAGCATTGTGTATCTACTTCAAATAGAAACTTTGAAGGAAGACAGGGGAGATTTTCTAGGACGCATTTAGTATCGCCATATACAGCGGCTCTTTGTGCAATAGAAGGGAGAATAGTATGAAAAAAATAGAAGTAATTAAATCAAAACCAATAATTATTTTTAAAGATAATATTGATACAGATATACTAATTCCAAAAAATTATTTAAAGACGACTAAAAGAACTGGTTTTGAAAAGGCACTATTTTCACCATGGAGATATGATGTGAATGGAAAAGAAATTAAAGATTTTCCGCTTAATATTGATAAAAATAAAGATAGAAAAATTTTAATAACAGGAAATAATTTTGGATGTGGTTCCTCACGTGAACATGCAGCATGGGCACTTATTGACTATGGGATTGATGTTATTATAGCAGGGGGATACTCACCTATTTTTTATATGAATTATATTAACAACAATAGACTACCAATAATTTTAGAAGAAAAATACAGAAGAGAACTTGAAGATGATATTGAAATAGAAATAGATCTTATAAATAAAAAAACAATTCAAAAAGGCAGAATTTATAGTTTTGAAATTGAAGATTCTTTCAGAGAAAAATTAATAAATGGAGAAGATAATATTTCAGAAATCTTAAAATATGAAGATTTAATAAGCTCATATGAGGAGAGTAAAATATGAAAGAAATTTTAGTTTTAAAGGGAGATGGAGTTGGAGAAGAAATCATAAATTCCGCTCTAATGGTTTTAGAAGTAGTTTCAAAAAAAAGTGATTTTAAATATAATTTGAGTTTTGCCAAAATAGGCGGAGATGCTATTGATAACTATGGAGATCCCTTCCCAGAAGAAACCAAAGAGATGCTTAAAAATAAAGATGCAGTGCTCCTTGGAGCAGTTGGAGGACCAAAATGGGATAATATTGAAAGCGATAAAAGACCAGAAAAAGGGCTTTTAAGACTTAGAAAAGAAATGGGAGTTTATATTAATCTTAGACCAGCAAAAATTTATGAAAAATTATTAGACAGATCTCCAATAAAAAATAATATAGTCAAGGGCTTAGATATTTTAATTGTAAGAGAACTTCTAGGAGGAATTTATTTTGGCAAGAGAGATACCTATATAGAGAATGGTATAAGGAAGGCCTATGATGTAGAATGCTACGACGAAAATGAAATTAAAAGAATTGCAAAATATGCATTTATGGCAGCTAAAAATAGAAGAAAAAAATTAAGTTTAATAGATAAGGCAAATGTTCTTGATTCTTCAAAGCTTTGGAGAGAAGTTGTTAAGGAAATTCATGAAGATTTTAAAGAAGTAGAACTTGAATTTTTATATGTTGACAATGCCTCTATGCAGCTAATAAAGAATCCTAGAAATTTTGATGTAATTTTGACAAATAATATTTTTGGAGACATTTTATCTGATGAATTAAGCGAAATAACAGGATCTATTGGCTTACTTCCTTCGGCATCAATTGGAGATAATATATCGCTCTATGAACCAATACATGGTTCAGCTCCAGATATTGCAGGCAAGAATATTGTAAATCCAATTGCAACAATTCTTTCAGTAGCAATGATGCTTAAATTTTCCTTTAATAGAGAGGATTTAACAAAAAAAATAGAGGAATCTGTTAAAAAAACTATTGAAAATAATATTTTAAGTTTTGATTTAAATAAAGAAAATTACTATTCTACAAAAGATATAACAGACGAAATTATTAAAAATTTATAAAAAAAACTTGACACTTTTAGAAAATTAAATTAATATAATTAACAATATTAAAAAATAGTTATATTAATATTGCGCTAAAGAAAAAGGGTAATAATTAAAAAACATTAAGAGAGTTGCAGTTTGGTGAGATGCAATTGTTTTGATTATTATAGATCATTTTCTAGCATCATTTCTGAAGTAAGTAGGAAGTGACGGTTAAAGCCGTTATTTTAAATTAAGTGATTAAATTTTATGATTTAATAATTTAGGTGGTACCGCGAATTTCGTCCTGAGAATATCTCAGGACTTTTTTATTAGGAGAAAAGATGATAGAGTTTTGTGGAGTTTCCTTTGTTAGAGATGGAAAAAATATTTTAAAAGATATAAATTTAAAGATTAAAAGTGGAGAAAATTGGCTTGTATTAGGACCAAATGGCAGTGGTAAAAGCACACTTTTTTCAATTCTTATGGCATATAGAATTGCCACAACAGGAAAAATTAAGTGCTTTGGGAGGGAATTTGGAAAAGAAAATTGGAATCCAGTTAAAGATAAAATTGGAATTATTTCATCGACTATGGAAAAATTCAACCCAACATTTTTTAAAATGACTGTAAAAGAAATTTTAATTTCAGGTATAAAAAAGACTATTGGAATTTATGAAGAAGTTACAAGTGAAGAAGAAAGAATTGCGGAAGAATATATAAAAGAATATAATCTATCCACTTTAAAGAATGAATATTACAAAAATTTATCTTCAGGTGAGAGAAAAAAAGTTTTAATTGTTAGAAGCTTAATTCAAAAGCCAGAAGTTTTAATTTTAGATGAACCTTGTGCATCATTAGATATATACGAGAGGGAAAATATTTTAGATACATTAAGAAAAACCAACACCAATTTAATTTATATCACACATGATGTTGAGGAAACAATTCCAAAAATAACAAATGTACTATTATTAAAAGACGGAAAAATTTTTAAATGTGGAAAGAAAGATGAAGTTTTAAATTCGGAAAACTTAAAAAAATTATATGGTATAGATTTGAATTTAACCAAAAAAAATAATTATTACTCAATAGAAGTTAAGAATAGGAGGTAAAATTGAAATACAGTGGAAATGAAATAATATTAAAGACACTTACTAACCTTGGAATAGACACTATATTTGGATATCCCGGAGGAGCGGTAATTGATTTATACGATGCTATTTATGATTACAAAGATATTATTAATATAAGAACATCTCATGAGCAATCAGCAGCACATAGTGCAGATGGATATGCTAGAAGCTCAGGGAAAACTGGCGTATGTCTTGCGACAAGTGGTCCTGGTGCTACTAATTTAGTAACAGGAATTGCAACAGCTTTTATGGATTCCGTTCCAATGATAGCTATAACAGGCAATGTATCTACTTCTCTTTTGGGAAGAGATTCCTTTCAAGAGATTGACATTGTCGGCATGACGATTCCAATTACTAAGCATTCCTTTTTAATAAAAGATATAGAAGATTTAGAGTATTCAATTGTAAGAGCATATGAAATAGCAAATGATAAGAGAAAAGGGCCTGTTCTTATAGATATTCCAAAGGATATACTTTCTTCTAAGGCAGAATTTAAAAATTTAAAAGCCAAAAAGGAAGAGTATGGCATTATTCCTAATAGATATGATTTATTAAGAATTTCTAATTTGATAAACAATGCAAAAAAACCTGTCGCCTATGTTGGTGGAGGAGTTAAAAGTTCCGGAGCATATTTAGAACTTAGGAAACTTTTGAAAAAGGGAAAAATCCCAAGTTGCCATACAATTACTGGTAAGGGTGTACTAGATCCAAATGATGATTTAGACCTTGGACTTGTTGGGATGCATGGTAATCAAAGTGCAAATTATGCAATTGAAGAATGTGATTTATTAGTTGCTATTGGAGTTAGATTTTCTGATAGGGTTGCACTTAATAGAGATAAATTTGCTCCAAATGCAACAATTATTCAAATAGATATTGATGAAAGTGAAATAGACAAGAATGTCTTTGTTGATATAAATGTTGTATGTGATATTAAAGATATTGTTTCTGAATTAGAACCCCTAATTTTAGAAAAAGATAGATGCTCTTGGCAAAATAGAATTGCTGAATTAAAAGAAAAAGATAGAGAGCTAATGAACAAAGAAGAGGGAATAAAACCCTTTGATATAATAGACATTATCAATGAAGATATGGATGAAAATACAATAATAGTAACAGATGTTGGGCAACATCAAATGTGGACTGCACAAAGAGCAAAAATTTATAATCCTAGAAATTTTATTACTAGTGCTGGTCTTGGAACTATGGGCTTTGGAATGGGAGCAAGCATAGGAGCTAAATGTGCCAATAAAGATAAAGAAGTAATTCTGATTACTGGAGATGGCTCTTTTCATATGAATTTAATTGAATTAGCTACATCGGTATATTATGGAATGAAAATTATCGTAATAGTGCTAAATAACAATGCTTTGGGAATGATAAAACAATGGCAGCATTTAATATATCATGATAGATTTTCACAGACAAAAGGCAGAAATACAAAGTTTGACATTGTTGCAAAGGGATTTGGGGCAATGGGATATGATGTAAACTCAATAGAAGAATTTAGAGACGCTTTTAACAAAGCAAGAGCAAGTAAAATAACATCAGTGATAAATGTGAATATATCAGATAAAAATTTAGTTTTACCAATGATACCAGCTGGTGGAACAGTGGATGATTTAATTGTGGAGTAATTTATGAAGTATGAAGTATTAAGTTTATTAGTAGATAATCAGTCAGGAACACTTACAAGGATAGCTTCTCTATTTGCAAGAAGAGGCTATAATATTGAATCTCTTACAGTTTCAGCTGTTAAAGATAGTAAGTATTCTAAAATAACGATAACAACTATTATAGAAGACAAACATGAGTTAAAGCAAATTGTTAGTCAATGTGCAAAACTAGAAGTAGTTAGAGATATTGAAATCATAACTAAGGAAGATGTTGTACAAAGAGAGATTTGTCTAGTAAAGATAAAGTGTAAAAGTGAAAAGGCAATAGAAGTTGTTAATATTGCAAATATATATAAAGCTAATATAGTGGATTTTTCAAAGGACTCACTAATAGTTGAAATTACAGGTAAGCCTGCAAAAGTCGATGCCTTTTTAAAGGTCATTGAATCTTATGAAATTATAGATTTTTGTAGAACTGGCATAACAGCCATGAAAAGATGAAGGGAGTAAAAAAATGATAAAAAAATATTATGACAAAGACGCAAATTTAGAATTATTAAAGGGTAAAACAGTAGCTATTATTGGCTTTGGATCTCAAGGCCACGCTCATGCGCTAAATCTTAAAGAAAGTGGAGTAAATGTAATAGTTGGACTTCACGAAGGTTCTAAATCAATACAAAAAGCAAGAGAATATGGACTAGAAGTTTTTAGTGTAGAAGAAGCTGCAAAAAAAGGCGACATGGTTATGATGCTTGTTCCAGATGAAATTTCTGCTGATTTGTACAACGAAAAAGTTGCACCAAATATGAAAAAGGGAGATACATTAATGTATGCCCATGGATTTAACATTCATTACAATTTAGTAAGGCCATCAGAAGATATAAATGTAATTATGGTTGCTCCAAAGGGACCAGGACACACAGTTAGAAGTGAATATGAAAAGGGAGCAGGAGTACCTTCTCTAATTGCAGTATATCAAGATGCAACAGGTGATGCAAAGGATCTTGCTCTAGCATATGCATCAGGAATTGGAGCAGGCCGTGCAGGAATTCTTGAAACTACATTTAAAGAAGAAACTGAAACAGATTTATTTGGAGAACAAGCTGTACTTTGTGGTGGAGTTACAGAACTTATGAAAGCAGGTTTTGAAACTTTAGTAAACGCAGGATATGAACCAGAAATGGCATATTTTGAATGTATACATGAAATGAAATTAATTGTAGATATGATTATTGAAGGCGGATTTGAAAATATGAGAAATTCAATTTCAAATACAGCTGAATATGGGGACTACCATGCAGGCAAAAAAATAATTGGTAAAGAAACAAGAGAAGCAATGAAGGGTATTCTTGATGATATACAAACAGGTGCCTTTGCATCAGAATTTATGACAGAATTTTCATCAGGAAGAAAAATTAAATTCTTAACAACAAGAAGAAAAGAAAGAGAACATCAATTAGAATCTGTTGGTAAAGAACTTAGAAAAATGATGGCTTGGTTAGATAAATAAGAGAGGAAAAATTATGAAATTGAGGAGTGATAATGTAGTAAGGGGACCCGAAAGGGCTCCCAACAGGTCACTTTTTTACGCATTAGGATATACTGATGAGCAGTTAGATAGACCACTTGTTGGAATAATATCTGCATACAGCGAAATAGTACCAGGTCATATGTTTTTAGACAAGCTTGAAAAAGCTGTAAGAGAAGGAGTTCTAATGAATGGAGGAACTCCTATAATGATTCCATCAATAGGAGTATGTGATGGGATAGCTATGGGACATACAGGAATGAAATATTCACTTCCAAGTAGAGAACTCATTGCAGACAGTTTAGAATCTATGGCTATTGCACATGGTCTTGATGCATTAGTGCTTATCCCTAACTGCGATAAAATTGTACCTGGAATGATAATGGGTGCACTTAGAGTAAATCTTCCTACTATTTTAGTTAGTGGAGGACCAATGCTTGCAGGACGTGACCAAAATAATGAAATTTCGCTATCAAAAATGTTTGAAGCTGTTGGTGCATTTAAGGCAGATTTAATAACGGCAGAAAAACTTATGGAATTAGAAAAATCCGCTTGTCCAAGTTGTGGATCATGTGCTGGAATGTATACAGCTAATTCAATGAATTGTCTTAGTGAAGCAATAGGTCTAGCTTTAACGGGAAATGGTACAATCCCAGCAGTATACTCTGAAAGACTAAGATTAGGTAAAAAAACAGGAATGCAAATAATGAATCTTTTAAAAGAAGATATAAAAATAAAAGATATCATAAATAAAGATTCAGTTAAAAATGCACTAGCTTGTGATATGGCTCTAGGCTGTTCAACAAATACAATTCTTCATCTTTTAGCAATTGCAAATGAAGCAGGAATTGAAGTAGATTTAAATGATATAAATAAAGTTAGTGATAAAGTTCCAAACCTTTGTCATCTTGCACCAGCAGGAGACACTCATATAGAAGATTTATACTTTGCTGGTGGTATTGCAGCTGTTCAAAAGGAACTTTCAAAGAAAAATTTGTTAAAACTTAATGTTATAACTGCAAGCGGTAAAAGCCTTTCTGAAAACATAAAAAACGCAGTAAATAAAAATAAAAATATCATTAGAGATATTAATAATCCATTTTCTGAAACAGGAGGACTTTGCGTTTTATTTGGAAATATTGCAAAAGATGGAGCAGTTGTAAAAAAATCTGCTGTGGCAGACAATATGTTAAAGCACACTGGACCAGCTCGAGTATTTAATTCAGAAGATGATGCTATAAAGGCGATTTATAGTGGAGATATAAATCACGGTGATGTAGTAGTAATTAGATACGAAGGACCTAAGGGTGGACCGGGAATGAGAGAAATGTTAAACCCAACATCAGCACTTGCAGGTATGAAACTTGATACATCTGTTGCCCTTATAACAGATGGAAGATTTTCAGGAGCAAGTAGAGGTGCATCTATTGGACACGTTTCTCCAGAAGCTGCACAAGGTGGAGCTATTGGAATAATAAATGAAGGGGATTTAATAGAAATAGATATATTAAATCATAGTTTAAATTTAAAAGTATCTGATGAAGAATTTAATAGTAGAATGAAAAACTTTACACCACTTGAAACCAACAAAGTATCGGGATATCTAAATAGATATAGAAGACTAGTAACAAGTGCTGATAAAGGAGCAATATTAAAATAGGTTCAAAATAAATAATTTTGAGATTTAATTATGAAATAACCCCCAAAAGTTGTATCTAAAATCCAGCTTTTGGGGGTCATTTTGTAATGTGTTCGGTCTTTTTATGATTAGTTTAATTGATTAATAAATTTTTAAGTGATATTATATTTTAAAATAGTCTTTTAGACTGTATTAAATGAGGTGAAGACAATGAAATGTCCTTTTTGCGGATACAATGATTCAAAAGTTTTAGACACTAGACCAACAGATGAAGGTTATACAATTAGAAGAAGACGCGAGTGTTTAAAATGTCAAAAAAGATTTACTACTTATGAAAAAATAGAACAGTCTCCTGTAATGGTTATAAAAAAAGATGGAAATAGGCAAGCTTTTGATCGAGAAAAAATAATTAAGGGAATGATCAAGTCATGTGAAAAAAGGCCAGTTTCTGCTGATAAGATAGAAGAAGCAGTTAATAATATCGAAAAGAAAATTGAAAACTCTATGCGCCGAGAAATTACTTCTCTAGAAATTGGAGAAATGGTAATGAATGAACTAAAAGATTTAGATGAAGTTTCCTATGTAAGATTTGCATCAGTTTACAGGGAATTTAAAGATTTACAATCTTTTGTTGATGAACTTGAAAGTTTTGTAAAAAAGAAGAATTAATATGGACTTATTTGAACTTAGCATGCAAAAAAATTTAATGAAGCAGGCACCTCTTGCCGATAGGATGAGACCTAGAAATTTGCTTGAGTTTGTAGGACAAGATCATGTTATTGGCGAGGGAAAATATCTTTCACGACTTATAAAAAGCGACAGACTTAGCTCAATTTTATTTTATGGTCCACCTGGAGTTGGAAAAACCACTTTGGCAGAAATAATTGCAAAGACTACAAATAAAAATTTTATAAAACTTTCTGCTGTCACATCAAACTTAAAAGAACTTCGTGAGGTTTTGGAAAAGGCTGAAGACTCTATGAAGTTTCACGATATTTCAACAATAGTTTTCATTGACGAAATTCATAGATTTAATAAGACGCAACAAGATGCACTTTTGCCTTTTGTAGAAAGAGGAGTAATAACTTTAATTGGAGCAACAACAGAAAATCCATATTTTGAAGTTAATAGAGCTTTGTTGTCTAGGATGCAAATAATAAATTTATTTCCACTTGAAGACAAGGATTTATTCAAAATATTAGAAATGGCTTTAAGTGATAGGGAAAGAGGATTTGGCAATAATAATATAGAGATCACAGATCTGGCAAAAAAAATTCTTATAAAAAACTCCAATGGAGATGGAAGATTTTTGTTAAATAGTTTAGAAATTGCAATTCTTTCAACGGATAAAATTGATGGGAAAATTTTAGTGGATGAAAATGTAATAGAAAATTCTCTTTTAATAAAAAATGTAAAATACGATAAAAATAATAATGAGCATTACGATACAATTTCTGCTTTTATAAAGTCCATGAGAGGCTCTGACCCAGATGCAGCTCTTATTTATCTTGCAAAGATGCTTGAAGGTGGAGAGGACATAAAATTTATTGCAAGAAGACTTATGATTTTTGCATCAGAAGATGTGGGGAACGCAAATCCACAAGCAATGGTCATGGCTTCAGCGTGTTTTAATAGTGTCAACGCTGTGGGAATGCCTGAAGCTAGAATTATTTTAGCACAGACTGTAACTTATCTTGCATCCTCAGAGAAATCAAATGCATCCTATCTTGGTATTAATAAAGCCATGGCGGATGTCAGAAATTCAAGTAATATAATTATTCCTAAAATTATTAGAGACAAGCACAATCCGCAAAATGAAACTAATGAAAATTATTTGTATCCACATAATTATAAAAACTCCTATGTAGATCAAACTTATATGCCAGATAATTTTATTGGCAGAAAGTATTATGAACCAAAAAATATTGGTTATGAAGAGATTATTAAAAAGTATTTAGATGGTTTAAAATGAGCTGTGCTCTTCTAAATTAGATACAGAACATAAAAATAAAGATTCTATATGTTAATTTATTAATGGGGATTCTTCTATTATAGATTTATTGTCAACAACTATTGCGGCAAAAAAGATTATTAGAAAAAATATAAGTAACGGTTTAGCTATTAAAAACATTAATGATCGTGAAAATGCACATAGTAGAATAGATGACATCACATAATCTGTTGTATTGGACTTTATGTATAGTAAAAACATTACAGTTTTACATATGCTATAATATTATTTTTAGAGGTGTATGGTCATGAAATATAGAAAAGTAGTAAATTTCATTTATATTATGTTTTTCATATTCTTTTTATTTATAACACTTAATTATAAAGACACTATACAGTTACCCACAGGAGGAGAACAAAAAATCAGTAGAACTCGAGTAGAGGAATTTTTTGATGCCAATATTACAGATGAAGAATTAAAAGCGAGCGACATTTCACGTTATGTAATTTTATTTATTTGGCTAACTCATTTATCTGTATTTGCACTTCAAGATAAGTCCATAAATAATATAAAAAGATTTTTAAAAAGTGCTAAAAATAAAGTTTTTGTTATATTCATTTTTGTATTATTTATAATTTTAAAAAGAATAATTTTTAGCTTAGATTATTATACTCTGCCTATGATTTTTTTAAACTCCATTACAGCAACAGTATTTATGTTTTATTTTATAAATTCAAAACAAGTAAATGAAGCAGAAGATTATAAATGATAATATACTTCTGTAAATGAGATACAAAACATAAAAATAAATATTCTATATGTTAATCTATTAATAGGACTTTTACCTATTAATAGATTTTGTTTTTTAAACAGAGCTAAATTAAGATAAAGTTTCTATCAAAATCTTATTAAACTTATTAAAGTATTCATTGATTTGATATAATCATATTTATAGATAATGTTATTCCTTTTTAGTTTTGATTAATTTAATTAATTAGGATTTTTATCTATTTTCTATTATTTAATTTTGCATTTATTTCATTTGATTGGTTTAAAATGTGTAAAATTGACAAATTAGAGGTTTAATTATATACTTAAATATTATATACTTAAGTAACATATTAGTAGTTCAAATTAGGAGGAATTATGTCAATTAGCATTAGAGATATTTTTAAAAATCCAGAAGATTTTTTAGATAAAGAAATTTTATTAAATGGTTGGATAAAAACAAGTAGATCATCAAAGAATTTTGGTTTTATTGAGCTTACAGATGGTACAACATTTAAACCAATTCAAGTAGTTTATGGAAAAGACTTGGAAAATTTTGATGTAATTGAAAAATATCCAATTAGTTCATCATTAGAAGTTAGTGGAAAGGTTGTAAAATCTCCGGGAAAGAATCAATCTTTTGAACTTCAAGCAAATAAAATTGTTGCAATTTGCTCATCTGATCCATCTTATCCTCTACAAAAAAAGAGACATACATTGGAATATTTAAGGACAATAGCACACCTCCGTCCTAGAGCCAATACTTTTAATGCTGTTTTTAGAGTAAGATCATTAATTGCTTTTGCGATTCACAAATTCTTCCAAGAAAGGGGATTTATTTATGTTCACGCTCCAATTATTACAACATCAGATGCTGAAGGTGCAGGAGAAATGTTTCAAGTAACAACACTTGATATAGAAAGTATTGCAAAATCTAATCCAACAGAAGTTGATTATTCAAAGGACTTTTTTAACAAAAAGACTCATTTAACTGTATCTGGTCAACTTGAGGCAGAAGCATTTGCAGAGGCTTTCAAAAATATTTATACTTTTGGACCTACATTTAGGGCAGAAAATTCAAATACTCAAAGACATGCAGCTGAGTTTTGGATGATAGAACCAGAAATGGCATTTGCTGATTTAAATGTAAATATGGATGTTTCAGAAGAAATGTTAAAATATATAATTTCTTATGTACTTGAAAATGCGCCACAAGAAATGGAATTTTTCAACAATTTCATTGATAAAGGTCTTCTTGAAAGATTACAAATTGTAGTTGATAATGAATTTGCAAGAATAACATATACAGAAGCCATTGAAATTCTTGAAAAAGCTGATAGAGAATTTAATTATCCTGTAAGCTGGGGCATTGATCTTCAAACTGAACATGAAAGATATATTACAGAAGAAGTTTACAAAAAACCAGTTTTTGTAACTGATTATCCTAAGGAAATAAAGGCTTTTTATATGTATCAAAATGATGATGAAAAGACTGTTGCGGCAATGGACCTTTTAGTTCCTGGAGTTGGTGAAATCATTGGTGGAAGCCAAAGGGAACACAGGCTTGAAGTGCTAGAAGAAAAAATGAAAAACATTGGAATGAATATGGATACTTATGATTGGTATCTTGATTTGAGAAGATATGGTTCTGTTGTTCATTCTGGTTATGGTCTTGGGTTTGAAAGAGCTGTAATGTATATAACTGGAATGAAAAATATAAGAGATGTAATTCCATTCCCAAGAACTGTTGGAAATGCTGAATTTTAGGAGTTAATATGAAAAAATATATACCAAGTGAAATAGAAAAAAAATGGCAAGACTTTTGGGATGAACATGAGTCCTTTGTATGTGAAAATAATTCTGACAAAGAAAAATTCTACTCTCTTGTAGAATTTCCTTATCCATCAGGACAAGGACTTCATGTAGGACATCCAAGACCTTATACTGCTCTTGATATAGTTTCAAGAATGAAGAGAATGCAAGGATATAATGTACTTTATCCAATGGGATGGGATGCTTTTGGTTTGCCAACTGAAAATTATGCAATAAAAAACAAAATTCACCCTGCAACTGTTACAAAAAATAATATTGCACATTTTAAAAAGCAATTAAAATCTATTGGTTTTTCTTTTGATTGGTCAAGAGAAATTAATACAACTGACCCTGAATACTATAAGTGGACACAATGGATCTTTTTACAACTTTTTAAACATGGACTTGCTTACAAAAAAGAGATGCCAATAAACTGGTGTCCTTCTTGTAAAGTTGGACTTTCAAATGAAGAAGTTGTCGGTGGAAAATGTGAAAGATGTGGAGAAGTGGTTGTTAGGCGTGTAAAAAGTCAATGGATGCTAAAGATTACAGAGTATGCAGACAGACTTATTAATGACCTCGATGACCTTGACTTCATAGAAAGAGTTGTAACACAACAAAAAAACTGGATTGGAAGAAGTGAAGGGGCAAGTATAAACTTTTCACTCAAGGACTTTGACGAAAAGCTTGAAGTTTTCACTACTAGACCAGATACAATTTACGGAGCAACATACATGGTAATTGCACCGGAACATCCATTAATTAAAAACCATGCAGATAAGATTGAAAATTTAGATGAAATAAATGCTTATAAAAATGAAGTTGCGAAGAAAAGTGACTTTGAAAGAACTGAACTTGAAAAAGATAAAACTGGTGTTGAAATTAAGGGAATTAAAGCAATTAATCCTCTTACAAATAAAGAAATACCAATTTGGATTTCAGATTATGTTCTTATGACTTATGGAACTGGAGCAATTATGGCTGTTCCTGCTCATGATGACCGTGACTATGATTTTGCAAAAAAATTTGGTCTTGAAATAATTCCTGTAATCGAAGGTTCTGACGTAAGTGAACATGCAAATACTGAAACATCTACTGGAAAAATGATAAATTCAGGCATTTTAAATGGTCTTGAAGTTAAAGACGCTATTGCTAAAATGATAGACTATCTTGAAGAAAACAATCTTGGAGATAGAAAGGTCAACTATAAACTTAGAGACTGGTTATTCTCAAGACAAAGATATTGGGGAGAGCCAATACCAATAGTTCATTGTGATAAATGTGGTTATGTTGCTCTTCCTGAAGAAGAACTTCCACTTTTACTTCCAAAAGTTGAAAATTATGAGCCAACTGATTCTGGTGAATCACCACTTGCAATGATGACTGATTGGGTAAATACTACTTGCCCAAAATGTGGAGGACCTGCAAAAAGAGAAACAGATACTATGCCACAATGGGCAGGGTCATCTTGGTATTTCTTGAGATACACTGATCCACATAATGACAAAGAACTTGCAAGTAAAGAAGCACTTGAATATTGGACTCCAGTAGATTGGTATAATGGTGGTATGGAACATACTACACTACACTTACTTTATTCAAGATTTTGGCATAAATTTTTGTATGATATTGGAGTAGTTCCAACTAAAGAACCATATAAAAAGAGAACTTCTCATGGCATGATTTTAGGCAACAACAACGAAAAAATGTCAAAATCAAGAGGAAATGTTGTAAATCCAGACGATATTGTAAGGGATTATGGCGCTGATACACTTAGATGTTATGAAATGTTTATTGGTGATTTTGAAAAGCCTGTTCCATGGTCAGAAAATGGAGTTAAGGGTTGTAGAAGATTTTTGGAAAGAGTTTGGAACTTACAAAGTATTGTAGTAGATGGAGAAGATTATAGCGAAGCTTTAGTTTCAGAAATTCATAAGACTATTAAAAAAGTCACTGAAGATTATGCAAATCTAAAGGCAAACACTGCAATAGCACAACTTATGACACTTTCAAATAAGTTTAATTCTGTTGGAAAAATCACAAAAGAAGATTTCAGAGCTTATTTAATTTTACTAAATCCAGTAGCTCCACATATTACTGAAGAATTGTGGCAAATATGTGATTTAGGCGGAATTTTATCAGAACAAGATTGGCCTAAATTTGATGAAAAGATAACCATAGATGATGAGATAGAAATTCCAGTTCAATTTAATGGTAAAGTTAGGTATACTATTAAAATTGAAAGAGATGAATCTGAAAGCAAGGTATTTGAAGTAGCTGAAAAGAACGAACTTTTTGCTAAAAATACTGAATCAAAGAAAGTTATAAAGAAAATTTATATTCCAAATAAGATAGTAAATATTGTTGTAAAATAAAACTGAAAAGCACTTTATAGTGCTTTTCATTCTTTATAAGGAGTTTTTTATGAATAGCATGACTGGCTACGGCCTTTTTGAAAAGAAAAGTGATGATTTTTATATCAAAATTGAGATGAAATCTGTTAATAATAGATTCCTTGATATAAATGTAAGGATGCCAAGTTCTATTTTGTATGCAGAAGAATCTGTGAAATCTTTTATTAAGGACAAAATTAAAAGAGGTAAAGTTGATGTATTTATAAATTTTGAATACCTAAACTCCAAAGATGTTAAAATTGATGTTGACTATGAGCTTTTAAATAAGTATATTAGTATAAGTAAAGATTTAAAGGAAAAATTTGGAGTTATAGAAGATCTTTCTTTTTCAAAATTAATTGAAGATTCAAATATTTTTAAGCCTCAAAAAGTTGAATTTGAGGGAGATTATATTAAAGAAGAGCTATTAGAGGTCGTTAGATTTGCCGCAAGGGATCTTGTCGAAGCTAGAAATATAGAAGGAGAAAAAATTAAAAATGATTTTCTAGTTAAACTTGAAGAAATTAAAAAATTAACTGATTTTATAGAAAAAAGATCTCCAATTACTCTTAAAGAAAATGAGAAAAGACTTAGAGAGAGAGTCAGCGAATATCTTGACTCAAGTGAAATAGATGAGGATAGAATTTTGACTGAGATTGCAATAATGCTCGACAAGCTTTCCATTGATGAAGAAATTACTAGATTGAAAATACATATAGACAATTTTAATGATATAATAAATTCAAAGGGAGCCATTGGAAGAAAATTAGATTTTCTTATTCAAGAGATGAATAGGGAGTCTAATACAATTGGTTCAAAATCAAATGATATCGAAATTATAAGTAAAGTTGTTCTACTTAAATCTGAAATCGAAAAATTGCGTGAACAAGCACAAAATGTTGAATAGTTAATAATTAGGATGGTGATGATTTGGACGGCGGATTTTTATTAGTTTTATCAGGTCCTTCTGGTTCTGGAAAGGGAACTGTAAGTGATGCCCTTATGAAAAACAATGACGATATAATTTTTTCAACTTCTGTAACTACGAGAACACCTAGACCAGGTGAAGTTAATGGTGAAAATTATTTTTTTGCAACAAGAGAAGAATTTGAAAAAATGGTTGATAATGATGAACTTTTGGAACATGCCTTTGTTCATACGAACTATTATGGTACACCAAAAAAGTTTGTTTTTGATGAAATTGAAAAGGGCGAAATCGTACTTCTAGAAATTGATGTACAGGGAGCTTTACAAATTAAAGAAAAATACAAAGAAGCAGTCTTCATTTTTTTAATTCCTCCTACTATGGATGAACTTAAATCTCGTCTTGTTAAGAGGGATACGGAAACTGAAGATGAAATTGAAACAAGATATAGAAATGCCTTTAAGGAACTTGATTTTGTTGGTGAATATGATTATTTTGTTATAAATGATGTAATAGATAATGCCGTTAAGGATATAGAAACTATTATTGCTGCAGAAAAATTAAGAGTAAAAAGACATAAAAACATCAAAAAGGAAGTCCAAGCAGAAGAGGAGAGAAATAAATGATAATACCATCTTTTAAAGATTTAAGAGAAGTTGCAAATTCTAGATATGAGCTTGCAATTTTAGTTTCAAAGAGAGCTAGAAAGATAATTGACGGAAATCCAAAACTTGTTGACACGAAGAGTGAAAAGCCAGTTACAATTGCTTTAGAAGAAATTATGGCTGGGAAAATTAAATTTGGAGAAAAATTATCTGATTCTCAATATGAAAAGAAAATCGCAGAAGAAAAAGAAGAATTAATTGAAAAAATTAAACAAGAAAGTATTGAAAAATTAAATTCAGAAGAATTGGAAGAGGAATAAAATGTTAAAGGGCAAAAAGATTCTACTTGGTGTAACAGGTGGAATTGCATCTTATAAATCACCTGGAATTTGCAGTTTACTTAGAAAATTAGGAGCAGAAGTAAAGGTTGTAATGACTAAAAATGCAACTGAATTTGTTACTCCTCTTACTTTTCAGACTATGTCAAACAATACAGTGCACTGTGAAATGTTTAATCAACTATTTAACATGGATGTGGAGCATATTTCTCTTGCAAAATGGGCAGATATTATTGTTATTGCACCAGCAACTGCAAATGTAATTGGAAAATTTGCAAATGGAATAGCAGACGATATGCTCACTACAGTTTTAATTGCATCTAGGTCAAAGATAATAATTGCACCTGGAATGAACACAGTAATGTTAGAATCTGAGGCTAATCAAAAAAACATGGAAACTCTTAGAGAAAGAGGAGTAATTATTTTAGATACTAAAGAAGATCTTTTAGCTTGCAATGATTATGGAAGTGGAAAAATGCTGGAGCCAAGTGAAATTGTGGACGAAATAGACAGAGCGTTAACAGAAAAAGATTTAGATGGAAAGCATATTGTTATTACTGCTGGGCCTACTGTTGAGCCACTTGATCCAGTGAGATTTATTTCAAATTATTCTTCAGGGAAAATGGGTTATGCTTTAGCAGATAATGCAAAGAAAAGAGGAGCAAAGGTAACTCTAATCTCTGGACCAACTAAAATAGACATTCCAAAAGTCGACAATTTTGTAAGAGTTAAAACTACTCGCGATATGTATGAAACTGTTGGAAAATATTTTGACGATTGCGATGTACTCATTAAGGCTGCCGCACCAAGTGATTATAGACCAAAATTTTATAGTGAAGAAAAAATTAAAAAGGGCAATGACAGTAAAATGAATTTAATTGAAATGGAAAAAAACCCAGATATTGCTGCTCATTATGGAAGCCTTAAGAAGAATCAAATTATAGTAGGATTTGCAGCCGAGTCAACAAATATTTACGAATATGCAAAGGAAAAACTTGTAAAAAAGAATTTCGACATGATTGTTGTAAATAACATTAAGAAAAAGGGTGCAGGTTTTGGAAGTGACACTAATATAGTTTCTATTATCAGTAATAATAAAACTGATGATTTAGAAATTATGAGTAAATCCGATCTCGCAAAAGAAATTTTAGATAGAGTATTAAAACTTTTGAGCTAGAGAAATCTAGCTCTTTTGTAGGTGAAAATGTGTTTGCAGATATTTTTATAGAAAATAATTTTCAAAAAATTGATAAGCTTTATACATATATCGTAAAAGATGATGTTAAACCAGGTATGCGTGTTCTTGTGAATTTTGGCAATAGTTACCGAGTTGGTATCGTCCTTTTTTTGCATGCAAATTATTATGAAAAACACTTAGATAAGTTAAAAGAAATTCATTCAGTTCTTGATGATGAGCCAATTATTTCAAGGGATTTAATTGAACTTGGACTTTGGATGAAGGATAGGTATTTAATTGGATATTCAAAAGCATTTTCTCCAATTTTACCTCCTGGAAACTTACAAAAAATTAAAAAGAAAATTATTGTAGAAAAATACCCTCAGGGAAGGGATCTTGAAAAATTAAATTCCATTGACACAAATAAATATTTTGAAGATTTAAGCGAGGATGAGAAGAACTTTATAAAAAAATTAAGAGCGAAGGGTTTTGTTAAATATATTTACGACTCTTTAGTTATGGTGAAGCCAAAGCTTGTAAATTATCTTAAAATATCTGAAAATTTTGACGCAAAAAATTTGGAAGGTATGAGCGAAAAGCAAACTCAAGTTTTTAATTTTATAAAAGATAGAAAAGATATATCAAGAGTTGATGTAATGACGAGCCTTGGAATTTCTTATTCTCCAATAAAATCTTTAATAAAAAAAGACTTAATCTGTGAATATAAAAAGGAAATAAATAGAGAGCCAGTTGAAAAAAAATTTATAACACAAAAAATAGTCTTAAACGAAGAACAACAAAAAGCTATTAAAAGTATAATAGAAACTGACAAAGTTGTTTCATTACTTCATGGGCTTACAGGAAGTGGGAAGACTGAAGTTTATCTAAATCTTGCATCGAAGGTAATAGAAAAGGGTGGGGAAGTAATAATTTTAGTGCCAGAAATTGGGCTTACTCCACAAATGATAGATAGATTTAAGGGAAGATTTGGAGATAAAGTTGCAGTTATTCACTCAAAGCTTTCTTCAGGGGAAAGATATGATGAGTATAGAAAAGTTTTAAATGGAGAAGTAAAAATTGTTGTTGGTGTAAGAAGTGCAGTCTTCGTTCCCTTTAAAAATTTAAAAATGATTATAATAGATGAATCTCACGACTCTTCTTATGAATTCCACGATAATTTAAAGTACGATACTATTGAAGTTGCAATAAAGAGAATGAAGCATAGCGGAAAAGTTGTTCTTGGTTCCGCAACTCCTTCCATTGAAACATATTTTTATGCAAAGAAGAATTTTTACAATTTATGTGAGTTAAAGAATAGAGCAAAAAAAGGTGCTTTTCTCCCAGAAACAAAAATTGTGGACATGAGAGACGAGTTAATTATGGGAAATATTTCTATTTTTAGTAGAGAACTCAAAAAGGCAATGGAAGAAAAATTAAAAAAGAAGGAACAAATAATTTTATTTCTAAACCGTCGCGGTTTTTCTAATTTTATTTCATGTAGATCCTGTGGAGAAGTTATAAAATGTGATGATTGTGATATTTCTATGACTTATCACAAGGTAAAGAATAGGCTTATTTGTCATTACTGTGGAAGTACAAAACCACTTCCAAAGGTATGTCCAAGTTGCGGTTCAAAATTTATCAAACAATTTGGAGTGGGAACACAAAAGGTTGAAGAAGAAGTAAAAAAGTTGTTTCCTGAGGCACGTGTGCTTAGAATGGATAGAGATACCACTACAAAAAAAGATTCTTTCAATAAATTTTATGAAATTGTAAAAAATAGGGAAGCAGATGTTATTATTGGAACGCAAATGGTTTCAAAGGGTTTTGACTTTGAAAATGTAACTTTAGTTGGAATTGTTGCAGCTGATATGTCTCTTTACATTTCTGATTACAAGGCAAAAGAGAGAACTTTTCAACTTATTACTCAGGTTTCAGGTAGAGCTGGGCGTGCATCAAAAAAAGGCGAGGTAATTATTCAAACATATAGTCCCGACAGCGAAATTATAAAATATTCTGCCACTGGCGATTATGTTGATTTTTACAATTATGAAATTGAAGAGAGAAAATTATTTTTATATCCCCCTTATACAAAATTAATTGAATTCGAATTTTCCTCATACGATGAAAATTTAACTCAAGTATGGGCAGAAAGGTTTTTACACCAAATGTTTATTGATTTGAAAAATATAGAATTAATGGTAACAAAATTTATTAAGATGCCAAAAATAAAAAGTATAAATAGAACTAAATTTTCTGTAAAGGTAAAGCCAAAGGACTTAGCTATGTTAATAGATGGGCTTAAAAGGGTAATTAATAATAGTAAGATAGAAGAAGATAATAAAATATTTTTAAATATAGATTTTAGGTGATTATATGGCAATAAGAAAAATTAGAACGGATGGAGATCCAATACTTAGAAAAAAATCAAAGGTAGTTTCAAATTATAGTGATAGGTTAAAAGTTTTAATCGAGGATATGTACGAAACTATGGATATAGCTTATGGAGTAGGTCTTGCCGCACCACAAGTTGGAATTTTAAAAAGAATTATTGTAATTGACAATAGGGACGGTGAAAATGGCAATAGATTTTACATGATTAATCCTGAAATTATTGAAAAAGAAGGTGAAGAAGTTTCCTTGGAAGGTTGTCTTTCAGTTCCTGGAAAACAAGGAAGTGTCAAGAGGGCAAAAGATGTAAAAGTTAGATACAATGATTTATCTGGCGAAGAAAAAATTATGGAAGCTGAGGATTTTTTAGCTAGAATTCTTCAACATGAGATTGACCACCTAGATGGAATTTTATACACAGACAAGGCAATTGAAATGTTTGAAGCGGAGAGTGAATAAAAATGAGATTTATTTTTATGGGAACGCCAGAATTTTCAGTTCCTATTTTAGACAGATTAAATAATCTTGGTGAAGTTGCTCTAGTTGTTTCTCAAGAAGATAAGAGAAAGGGAAGGGGTAAAAAATTCACAAAAACTCCAGTAAAGATTAAGGCTGAAAATTTAGGATTAGAAGTTTTTCAACCTGCTGACGTAAATTCAGAAGATTCTATAAATAAACTAAGAGAAGTTAATGCGGATATTATTGTAGTTGTTGCCTATGGACAAATATTATCTAGAGAAATAATTGATATCCCAAAAAAATATATTGTAAATGTTCACGCATCAATTCTTCCAAAATTAAGAGGAGCTGCTCCAATTAATCGAGCAATTATGGAGGGACATAAAAAAACTGGAGTCAGCCTTATGAAAGTAGAGGAAGGACTTGACTCTGGCGCAGTTTCGTCTGTAAAAGAAATTGAAATTAAAAATATGAATGCTGGAGAATTAGAAGATAAACTTTCATTAATGGGGGCAGATCTTTTAGAAGAGTTTATTAATGAAGTTGAAGAAAATAAAGTCAAATTTACTGAACAAGATGATTCAAAAAAAACTTATGCAAATAAAATTTTAAAAAATGACCTAATTTTAGATTTTCACGACAATTCAAAAAATATTGTAAATAAAGTAAGAGGGCTTAGTCCACACTATGGTGCTAAATTTAATTACGACGACAAGGTTTATAAAATTTTTGATGCAGAAGAAATTGAAAATTCAGCCATTGAAGTTCCAGGAACGATTTTAAATTCAGATAAGAAATTAATTATCAAGACAAAGGATGGAGCTATTTCAGTAAAAGTTATACAGGCACCTGGCAAAAAAGCCATGGGAATTGATAATTTTCTCAGAGGAAATAAATTTGAAGAAAATTATGTGATTGGAGGAAAATGATGTTTCCATATTTTTATATGTATGATTACAGCTATTTAGTTTATATTTTACCTGGACTTATTTTAGCATTTTACGCACAGGCAAAAATAAGTTCCGCTTATGAAAAATATAGTAAAATTGGATCTTCCACAAATCTAAGTGGAGCAGAAGTTGCGCGAGAAATTTTAGACAGAAATGGACTAAATTATGTAAACATAAATTTAGTCGATGGAAAACTTTCAGATCACTATGACCCAAGGGATAAGACTCTAAATTTATCTCGTGATGTTTACTACAAAAATTCTATTGCATCAGTTTCCATTGCCGCTCACGAGGTAGGTCATGCAATTCAAGATTCAGTTGAATATGCACCATTAAAAATTAGAGGTGCTCTAGTTCCTCTTGCAAATTTGGGAACTCAAGTAAGTTTCTTATTAATAATACTCGGATTTTTCTTTTCAGTTTTTTTTACAAAACTTGGCGTCGCTCTATTTTTCTTTGCAGTTTTATTTCAAATAGTTACGCTTCCTGTGGAGTTTAATGCATCAAATAGAGCAAAAAAAGAACTTGCAAATGGAATTATAACTGAAGAAGATTTGACAGGGACTAAGGAAGTTTTAAATGCAGCAGCACTTACTTATGTTGCATCGACAATAGTTGCAATAGGACAATTTTTGAAACTACTTAGCATATTTGGAAGAAGAGATTAATGAAAAACACTAGGGAAAAAGCATTACAAATAATTAACGATGTCCTCTACAAGGGGGCATTTTTAGAAGAAAGTCTAGAAATTCTAAAAAAATCAAATATGGATGAAAGGGACTATAATTTTATAAAAGAAATAACGACTGGAGTAATTAGGAACAGATCTTATTTAGATTATGTAGTAAAGATAAATTCTAAAGTAAAGATTAATAAAATTCATAAAGTTATTTTAAGTATTTTAGAGATGGCAATTTATCAAATGTATTTTTTGGATAAAGTTCCAGATTATTCAATTGTCCATGAGTCGGTAAATCTTGCGAAAATTTATGGGAATAGAGGTTCGATTTCTTTTACAAATGGAATTTTAAGAAGTATTTCAAAAAAGGAAGCTCCACAAGTTAAAATTGAAGACAGTATTGAAAATTTATCTACTTTTTATTCTCATCAAAAGTTTTATACAGAATATTTCTATAAAAATTATGGGGAAGATTTTACAAAAAAACTCTTGAAGGCGAATAATGAACAGCCACCCTTTACAATTAGAGTAAACACTCTCAGGACTAATAAAAGAGAATTAATGAAAAATTTAAAGGACCTTGGTTTTGAATTAGAAGAGACAATGTATGAGAATGCTCTAAATATTTTAAATCCAAAGGGAATAATCAATACAGAATTTTTCAAAAAAGGACATTTTTATGTGCAGGACCTTGGATCAATTTTAGTCTCAACGTTTTTAAATCCAAGGGAAAGTAGTAAGGTTTTAGATTTATGTGCTGCGCCGGGTGGCAAGACAACTCATCTTGCAGAAATTATGAATAACACTGGCGAGATTATTGCTTGTGATAAATCAAAGGGGAAAATAAAATTAATAGAAGAAAATGCCAAGAGACTTGGAATAAAAAACATTAAGACAATGGTTAATGATGCTAGAGTTTTAAAGGAGATGTTCATAAATAAATTTGATTATGTCTTAGTTGATGCACCTTGTTCGGGAACAGGACTTTATAGAAAAAAACCAGACATAAAATGGAATAAGAGCATAGAAGACATAAGGGAACTTTCAGAAATTCAGATAGAAATTTTAGAAAAAGCAAAAGAATATGTAAAAGATAAGGGAAGAATTCTATATTCAACTTGCTCCCTTTCAAAAATTGAAAATGAAGATGTAATAAATAAATTTTTAAAAAACAATAAAAATTTTAAAATAAAAAATTTAAGAGATAAAGAAGTATTAAAATTATTTCCATCAGTAGATGGAACGGACGGTTTTTCTATAACTCTTTTAGAAAAGATTGGGCTGTGACTAGACAGTCCTTTTATTTTGTTAATTTTTTTAATTTCATTTTTATTTGTCAGGGTCTAATGGTATAATGAGTAGATGAATAGGTGGTTTAATGGAATTAAATTCTATGTATGAAGATGAATTGCGCGATTTTTTTGAAAAAAATGGTGAGAAGGCTTTTAGAGGCTCTCAACTTTTTACTTTTTTCCACGACAAAAAGAGATATGATATAGAAAATTCAAATCTTTCGGCTAAGGCAATTTCTATAATAAAAAATGAAGAGATAAATAAAGTTGAAATTTATAAAAGTTTTGATTCAAAATTAGACGAGACAAAAAAATTTCTCTTTAAACTAAAAGACGAAAACTTAATAGAGGGTGTCCTCATGGAGTACAAGCACGGTTATTCTCAGTGCATTTCAACGCAAGTTGGTTGTAGAATGGGTTGTGATTTTTGTGCATCTACAAAATCTGGTCTTGTGAGAAACCTTACGGCTGCAGAAATGTTAAGTGGGGTTTACGAAATTGAAAATAGATTAAATATCAAGGTTTCTAATTTTATTTTAATGGGAAGTGGCGAACCTCTTGATAATTTTCAAGAAGTGATGAGATTTATAAAACTTCTTCATGATGAAAAGGGACACAACACAAGTTATAGGAATATTACAATATCAACTTGCGGAGTAGCAGATAAAATTTATGAATTAGCAGACTATAACTTGCCTATAAATCTTGCAATTAGTCTTCATCAAACAAATGACTGTGATAGGTCAGCCCTTATGCCAATTAACAGAAAATTTAATTTAGCAGAATTGAAAAAATCTTTGGAATATTATGTCAATAAGACAAATAATAGAATTACTTTTGAATACACTTTGATTAAAAATCAAAATGATGGTAAAAAAAATATTGAGGAGCTTTATAATTTTGCTAAAAATTTAAAATGCCATATTAATTTAATACCATTAAATCCAATTGATGAATTTGACGAAAAAAGACCTTCCAAAATAGAAATAAATGAATTTAAAAAGGAACTTGAAAAAAGAGGATTTAATGTGACTATAAGAAGAGAACTAGGAAGGGACATCAGCGCTTCATGTGGACAACTTAGGCGCAAAGTTGAGGTGAAATAAATGATAGTTGTATCAGCAACAAATGTAGGCAATTACAGAAAAAACAACGAAGACAGTTATTTTGTAAATGAATCAAAAAATTTATATATATTGGCTGATGGAATGGGTGGTCATCTTGCTGGTGAAAAAGCATCTAAGATGGCAACAGAAATAATTGCTTCTGATTTTGAAAATGCAAAGGAAGTTAATAGTCTTGAAGATGCAATTGAAATTTTGTCTTCTTCAATTAGGGATGCCAATAGAAAAATATTTAAAAGCTCTGAAGAAAATGAAGATTACAGAGGCATGGGTACAACAGTATCTACCGGTATCATTTTAGGAGATATTTTAATCTATTCAAATGTTGGCGATTCAAGAATATATAAGATAAATAAAGATATAGAGCAAATCACAAGAGATGATTCCTTTGTAAATTACTTAAAGGAAATTGGAGAAATCACTGAGGAAGAGGCAAAGAATCATCCCAAGAAAAATGTGCTTACAAAAGCTGTTGGAACGACAGCTGATATAGACGTTTCTGTAAACACTTTAAAAATTGAAGAAGGAGACATATTTTTATTTTGTTCAGATGGGCTTACTAATATGATTCCTGATGAAGAGATTTTTAAAATAATAAAAGAAAATACTCCGGAAGTTGCAAAGGATAAACTTTTGGATCTCGCTTTAAAAAATGGCGGCATGGATAATATTACATTTATTTTAGTATTTAATGAGTAGGTGCACAATGATAAATAAAATTTTAGCAAATAGATATGAAATATTAGAAAAAATTGGAACAGGCGGCATGGGAAATGTATTTAAAGCTCATGATAGAAAGCTTGATAGAATTGTTGCCATAAAGGTTTTAAAATTAGAATACAACGAAGACAATAATTTTATTAGAAAATTTAAGAGAGAATCCCTTGCAGCTGCAAGTATTTCTCATCCTAATATTGTAAGTATTTACGATGTAGGAACTGAAAAAGTTGAAGACAAAGAAGTTCACTACATTGTAATGGAATATATTGATGGTAAAACTCTAAAAGATTTAATAAATGATGAAGGTAGATTTTCTGAAAAGAGGGCATTAAATTACTGTATTCAAATTGCAGAGGCTTTAAAGGTTGCTCACTCAAAACATATTGTCCATAGAGATATAAAATCACAAAATATCATGGTTACTCGTGATGATCGAATTAAAGTTACAGATTTTGGAATTGCAAGAGTTGCTGACAATACAACTGTTACAGCTACTAATGCAGTAATGGGTTCAGTCCACTATTTTTCTCCAGAACAAGCAAGAGGAGCAAAGGTGGACAATAGATCAGATATATATTCTTTAGGTATTGTTCTCTTTGAAATGCTTACGGGAAGACTTCCTTTTGATGCAGATAATCCTGTATCCGTTGCACTTATGCAAGTTCAGTCACAAATGCCAAAGCCATCTGATTTTATTAAGAGTATTGATCCATCTGTGGATGCACTTGTCATTAAGATGACTGAAAAGGATCCTAACGACAGATATAAAGATGTCTTTGATTTAATTAAGGATATTAAGGACTATACAATTGGAGCAAAAACTTTCTCTGTTAAAAGAGAATATCAAGAAGATGACAGAACCGTTGTTACTCCAACAATTAATAGGAGACAAAAAAGAAATCATTCTAGCAACATGGATATAGAGCGACAAAAACCAAAAAAAGTTGTCAAAAAGAAAAAATCGGCTGCTCCAGCCATACTTGGAATTTTTTCTGCGATAGTTATTATAGCTCTATTAATTTATGTTGTTCCAAAGGCTATGAAAGGCATGAAAAATGGGGATGTAGTCGAAAAAATTGCCGTAGAAAATTATATTGGTAAAACAAGAGATGAGGCTAAGGAATTAATAGAAGCTCAAGGCTTGGTCTTAGATGTTAATACCGTAGAAAATGAGAATGAACCTGATGGCGTTGTACTTGGTCAAAAGCCAGAAAAGGGAACTTCCGTCGATAAGGGTTCAACTGTTACACTAGAAATTAATGAACTTCCTGATTCTGTTCCAGTTCCACCGCTAAAGGGATTAAGCAAAAAAGATGCTCAAAAAATTTTAGAGGAAAATTCTCTAAAACTTGGCTCTGTTGAAGAAGAATTTAATGAAAATGTTGAAGAAGGTAAAGTAATTTATTCAAATCCAGATGGTGGTTATTCTGTTAAGAGAGGAACTGCTGTAAAAGTTATAATATCTAAAGGTGTTGACAAGACTCCAGTCGTATTAAGTGACTACAAGGGAATGGATCAAGATGTTGTTGTAAGTCAATTAAAGAGCTTAGGATTTACTGTTGTAATTGAAAATGGAAAAAGCAATAGCGTTGGCGAAGGACAAGTTTATGATATGGATCCAAAGCCAAATACAAGCGTAGAAAAGGGTTCAACTGTTACAATTTACATCTCAAAGGGTGCGAAAGTTGACGAAGAAGAAAACAAAGACAATAATGAAAACAATCAAAATGAAGATAGTTTCAATAAAGTAAATCATGTAAAGGTAAAGGTTCCAGATGATGGTGCGACTCACAATGTTTCAGCTGACAGAGTAAAAGATGGCAACGGAAATAAAATTGGGGCAACTTCTGTTTGGAATTACAATGTTGACAGTGGACAAGTTAGTAATGTAGAGTTAATTGGTCCAGGCGAATACAATATATACGTCGATGGAAATCTAGTGAAGACTGAGAAAATAAAATAATGATTGGGAAAATTATTAAGCTAACAGGTGGATTCTACTATATAAAATCTGGCGATAAAATTTTTGAAACTAGAGCTAGAGGAAATTTTAGGCATTCTAAAGTAGAACCCATTGTTGGCGATGATGTAGAATTTAAACAAGAAGAAAAAACTCTGGGATATATTGAAAAAGTATATCCCAGAAAAAATATGCTCACAAGACCAAAGGTTAGCAATGTTGATTTAGCTTTAATTGTTATACCTGTAATGGATCCAAAGTATAATCTCGTAATAATAGATAAAACCATAATACAAGCTGAATACGAAGGAATTGATGTTGCCATTGTAGTAAATAAATCAGACTTAGATGAGGAAAGTGCAAAAGAACTTGCGAAAATTTATAAAAATTCCGGATTTGATACTTTTATGATTTCTGACAAGGATGACAGTATTAAATCATTAAGAGAATATCTTCGTGGAAAGACTGTTGCCCTTTGCGGCGTAAGCGGCGCTGGTAAATCTACTATTACTTCAAGAATTTTGGATAAAGATGTGGAAATTGGAAAAGTTTCTGAAAAAACTAAGAGAGGAAAACACACTACTAGACACACGGAAATACTTTATAATGAAGATATTTATATTTTTGATACTCCTGGATTTTCTTCATTAAGTTTAAAAATTAGCGAAGATGATTTAAAAAATTTTTTTCGAGAATTTAAAAATTTTACTAGCTGTAAATTTAACAACTGCAATCATATTAAAGAGCCAAAATGTGCCGTTAAAGATGCAGTTGATAAGGGCGAAATAGAAAAGTCAAGATATGAAAATTATTTATATATTTACAATGAATTAAAAGAAAAAGGAGAATACTAATGATATCACCTTCATTACTTTCAGCAGATTTTACAAATTTAGAAAAAGAGTTTAAAATTATGAATGAAGAAAAAGTTGATTTTATTCATTTAGATATTATGGATGGAAATTATGTACCAAATATTTCTTATGGTCCAGGAATTGTAAAAAGCCTTAGACCTCTCACTGAAATACCCTTTGATACGCATTTAATGATTGAAAGACCAGAAAATTTTATTGAAGAATTTGTAAAAGCAGGATCTGATATTATTACAATTCATCCTATGGCAACTAAACATCTTGATAGAACTCTTTCTCTAATTAAAGGTTACGGGAAAAAGGCAGGACTTGCATTAAATCCCGGAGATAGTCTTGATGTTTTAAACTACAACTTAGAAAAATTAGATTTAGTTTTAATTATGAGTGTAAACCCTGGATTTGGGGGACAAAGATTTATTCCATCTGCCCTAAGAAAAATTAAAGAAGTAAAAAAATTAATTGAGGAAAGAAATCTAAAAACATTAATTGAAGTAGATGGTGGAATTAAACTAGATAATGCAAAAGAAGTCCTCAATGCAGGAGCAGATATTTTAGTTGCTGGTTCTGCAATTTTTGAAAAAGACAAAACTCGCGAAAATATAAAAGCTTTTAAGGAATTATTATGAAAAGAGCACTTTTAATTTCAGGAGGAAGACAGGTTTCAAAGGAATTAATAGAAAAATATAGCGACAGATTTATTTTAGTCGCCGACGGAGGCGCAAAACTTTTAAAAAAGTATGAACTTGAGGCAGATCTTCTTCTTGGAGATTTAGATTCAATTGATGAAGAGTCTTTAGATTATGTAAAAAAACACAGTATAAAGCTAAAAAAATTTCCTACAAAAAAGGATTTTACAGACACAGCACTTTGTGTAGATTATCTTATTGATGAAGGTTATGATGACCTAATAATATTGGGAGCATTGGGAACTAGACTTGACCACGAGCTTGCAAATTTATTTTATCTTAAAAAGGCATATAGGCGTGGAATTTCTGCAAAAATCATTGATAATTATAACGAAATCACCTATGTTGAAGAAGGAGAATATGAATTTTATAAATCTGATAAAAAATATTTTTCATTAATAAGTGCTAGTGATAAAATGAATTTTACAACTAAGGGACTTTATTATGAGGTAGAGAATTTAGAAGTTAATTCTGAAAATCCAAGTAGAGCTGTCAGCAATGAAATGTTAGCTGATAAGGCAATTATAAAAATAAACTATGGTGCTGCTTTTATAATTCAGTCTAAAGACTAATTTTAATTATTAATTTGAAATAAGAATGAAGAAAACCAGTTGCGCAACTGGTTTTTAATGTTAAAAATTTTATTTTTCTAATTTATAGTACATCTTGTAATGTTTTATTGAACCGTATTTTCTCTTTAAATAAGTTATTTTTCTACTAATGCTAAAGTCTTTTTTATTGTTAATTGTAAATTCGTAGCCATTTTTTAAAAGTTCATCGATAATTTTGTGATATTTTTTGTCAGTATACTCCTTTAATAATTTAGGGTGAGCGTTCATCCAAATTTTTGAAGTTTCTTTGTGATAATAAACTTCTTCTTCAAAGCCTAAATCTAAAAGGTCTCTAATGTAAAAATCCAAAACATTAACGCCACCAGCAGCCATAAAGTAATGACTTTGCGGAAGTCTCAAGTTCATCTCAAAGGCTTTATAAGTATTATCTCTTGGATCATATTTTAAATCTATATTTGAATAACCAGTGTAGTGAATGGATTCCAGTTTTTCCTTATAAAATTTAAAAAGATCTGGCATATATTTTGTGTAAATTGCGTCATTATTACCAATTCTAAGTGGAAGTGGATCTGCAAGGAGAATTTGTCCGTAGACCATCATGCGCACCTTGCCAAATTTGTCGCAGTACACATTAAAGGATGCTTGGTTTGATGCAGGTCCAGGGATATATTCTTGTACAAGCATTGTGCCTGTATAGTGATTGTCGTCGTAAATAGTTTCTACAACGGATTTAAGTTCGTCGTAGCTATAAATTGTGTAGACTTTATATTTATTAGGGAAGGATAATTTTACATAGGAAATAGAATCATTTGGTTTAAGTATTAGCGGAAATTGTAAGTCCAGTTTTTCGATTTCCTTGGAATTATTTATAATTGCAAATTTTGGATAAGGTATGCCTAATTCTTCACAAGAATTGTAGAAATCAATTTTATTTTCTAATCTTTCATTTAATTCTGTGGAAGGTGTGTTAAATTTATAATAATTTTTAATTTTTTCCTTATTATTTGAAAGAAGTTTTGAATATTCATCTCCACAAGGAATAGTTATTAAAGTTGCATCTTTATTTTCTTCTGCAAATTTTACCATTTCATTTACAAAAACATCGTCATTAGAAAAGTTATTTATAATTTTTCTGTCTAAAATTTTTGAATTATCTGTGGCAGGAAGTGCCTTTTGACAAAATATAGTTGAGATTAAATCATAATTGTCATTTAATATTCTAGCAATTCCATAGGCATTTTCGTCGGATCCAAGAATTACAAACTTTATATTTAATTTTTTTAATATATCTTTAGAAATGTTTTTCATATTTCTCCTTTTAAAATAAAATTTAATATTATCTTACATTATACACTAGAACAAAGTATTTTTTAACCTTTATCAATAAAAGCATTGTCTTTATCTTTCCAATAAGAGACAATTTTTTTAATTTCATCTTCTGTTACAATTTTTTTATCAGATTCCTTTAGTCTTTTGTCAATTTCTGAAATTATTGAAAGTTTGTCAGCACACCACTTTGGCTCAAAAAGTTTAGACTTTGGCGGATCACCAGTAATTCTATGGACCACAGTTTTTTCGTCAATATTTTTTAGTGCAAAAATAATTACATCAATATACTCTTCCTTAGTTAATATTTTAAAACTTTTATTTTTATAAAGCTTATAAATGGGTGAGTCCTTTAAAATATATAGATTGTGAAATTTAACTCCAAAGGGCGATACATTTTTTATGTAATCAATTGTATTTAAAAAATCAATATTATCTTCAAAGGGAAGACCAAAAATTGCGTGAATTAAAAATAATAAATTTGCATCTTTAAGTTTACCTATGGTGTCATCAAAAAATTTATGAGAGTAACCTCGATTAATTAATTTAATAGTATCTTCATTTACACTTTGCATTCCAAGTTCAAGCCAAAGTGTTTTTTTATGAGAAATTTCCTCAAGATATTTTATCTTTTCTTTGTCAAGACAATCGCATCTCGTTGCAATAGATATGGCAGAAATATCATCGCAAGTTGCAACTTGGTCGTAAATTTTTCTTAAATCATTTAATGATCCATAAGTGTTTGTAAAATTTTGAAAGTAAGCAATATAGTTTTTTGCTTTCCACTTTTTTTCTAAAAATATTTTTTGAGATTCAATTTGCCTTGATATAGAGTAATTTTTTGAAGCAGCAAATTCTCCACTTCCTTCGTCAGAGCAAAATATACAGCCAATATTTGATAAAGTGCCGTCTCTATTTGGACAAGAAAAGCCACCATCTAGAGAAAGTTTTACGCTCTTTCCAGAAAAATATTCGCGAAAAAAATCGTTAAAAGATAAAAATCTTCTCATTTAATCACCTAGTTCATTATATATTTTTTTAAAAATTATTTCCATGGGTTTGAAATTAGAAAAAATACTATATAATATAATAAGAATTGAGGTTTTTATGGACTTAAAATTTAAAAATTATTTAATTTTAGCAGAAGAGTTCTTATTAGAAGGCGACATCAATAGGGCAGAAGATTTGTTACTTAAATCTCTTAAATTTACTAATGATAAAGATGCAGATGAGAGGATTTCTGTTTATTTTGAACTGGCTGATTTATACCTAAAGAAAGAAAATTACGATAGGGCAAAATTTTATTTTGAAAAAATTTTGAGTATAAAGGAAATGGCAGGGGCTTTTTATGGGCTTGCAATAACAAATGACTTTATAAATGGAGATATAAATTATTCAATAAAAAATTATAAAAAGGCAATTGAACTCGACGATAATTATGACAGAGCTCACTATTATCTTGCTCACGCCTATGACAAAATTGGAAAGACTAATCTTGCCATAGAGGAATTTAAAAAGGTTCTTGCCATTGATGAGTATGACTTTGTAACATATAATGATTTAGGCTCAATTTATGAAATAGAAAATAAAAATGATTTAGCAGAAAAATTTGTGAAAAAATCTCTTGAGATAAAGGGAGATTATGGAAGAGCTCTATACAATATGGGAGTACTCTCAAAAAAGAAGGGCGATAACAATTTGTCTTTAAAATATTATTATGAAGCTATTGGAAAATTTGAAGATCCTTTTTTGTTTTTAAATATGTCAGCAGTATATATTGAAGAAAAAAATTATAAATCTGCTATAAATATTTTAGATAGGGGATTAATGGATTTTCCAAATTCAGTGAACCTACATTATAATAAAGCTTGCTCTTTCTCTTTACTTGGAGATAAAAAAAGAGCAAAGGAAGAAATTATAAAAGCAATAAAAATAAATGGCGATGCCTATACATGGGCAAAAACCGATGTTGATTTATGTGAAATTGTAAAGGAGTTAAAATGATTATTATTAAAACAGAAGACGAAATAAAAAAAATGCAGGTTGCAGGAAAAGTATTATCTGATGTGCATCACAAACTTAGAGATTTTATAAAACCAGGTGTAAAAACTATTGAGATAGACAGATTTGTAGAAAATTATTTAAAGGAAAGAGGAGCTTATCCTGAACAAAAGGGATATGAAGGCTATCCTTATTCGATTTGTGCATCTGTAAATGATGAAATTTGCCACGGTTTTCCATCAGAATATGAATTAAAAAATGGCGACATAATTACTGTTGATATGGTTGTAAATGTTGACGGATGGCTAGCTGATTCAGCATGGTCTTACGAAGTTGGAGAAGTTTCTCCTGAGGCAAAAAAATTGCTACAAGTTACTCGTGAATCTATGTACAAGGGAATTGAAAAGGCTGTAATTGGTAATAGACTTGGCGATATAGCTGCAGCAGTTCAAAAACACGCAGAAGAAAATGGCTACTCTGTTGTAAGGGAATTTGTTGGCCATGGAATTGGTCAAGAAATGCATGAAGATCCACAAGTTCTTCACTATGGAAAGCCTGGTCGTGGATTAAGATTACAAGAGGGTATGGTATTTACAATTGAGCCAATGATTAATATGGGCAAAAAGGAACTTACAATTGATGACAATGGTTGGACAGCAAGGACTAAGGACGGCTCTCTTTCTGCACAATATGAACACCAAATTGCAATCACAAAGGACGGGCCAATAATAATTACAGATCAAGGCGACTGTTGATAAATGAGTGAAGTAAATTTGTTAAAGGGGAATATTTTTTCTGCACTATTAAAAATGGCTTTACCCTTAATGGGTACTGCCTTTGTGCAAATGGCATATTCCTTAGTTGATTTAATGTGGCTTGGAAGACTTTCCACAGGAGCAGTTGCTGCTGTGGGAACTTGTTCCTTTTTAGTTTGGATTGCACAATCCATTACCCTTATTGCTAAAACGGGTATTTCTGTTGGACTTTCTCAGTCCTATGGCAGAGGAGATAGTGAAGGTTCCAAGAATGTTTGGGTTTCTGGGTTTATTTTAAATCTCATTTTTTGCCTTAGTCTTACAATTTTTTATATCTCTATGAGAAATAAAATTATTGGATTTTATAATCTAGACAAAGATGTGCACGAGATGGCAGTGGCCTATCTCATAATAATAAGTAGTGGACTAATTTTTACTTTTTTAAATCCAGTTTTATCAGCTGCATTTTTTGCAAGGGGGAATTCAATAACTCCTTTTAAAATTTCAATAATTTCGCTAATTATAAATTTAATACTTGATCCTTTTTTAATTTTTGGAATTTCTATTTTTCCTAAACTTGGAATTAAAGGTGCGGCAGTGGCAACTGTATTTGCACAAATGATTTCCACGCTTTTATATTTATATGTTGGATTAAAATCACGGGAAATATTTGTGCGAACTAATTACTTTAAAATGCCCAATAAAAATTATTTTAAGTCCATATTAAATTTAGGATTTCCCGCCTCACTTCAATCAATGATTCACGCAATGGTAGGTATGATTTTAAATAAATATATTGCAAGTTTTGGAGCATTATACATTGCAGTTTATTCCATTGGTTCACAAATTGAATCAATCTCTTGGATGACTGCCGATGGATTTTCAGTAGCATTTTCAGCATTTTTTGGTCAAAATTTTGGTGCAAAAAATTATGATAGGCTTCATAATGGAAGAAGAGAGGCAATGAAAATAGTAAATATGATTGGGATCTTTACTTCACTTTTGTTGTTTTTCTTTGCTAGGAATTTATTTACACTATTTATACCAAGGGATCCAATGGCGATTGTCAAGGGAATTGATTATCTAAAAATTATGTCCCTGTCACAATATTTTATGGCATTGGAAATAGGAACTACTGGAATGTTAAATGGTTTAGGGCTTACAAAATACCCTGCAATTAATGCAATGATATTAAATATTAGTAGAATACCTTTGGCACTAATTTTAATGCCAATTCTTGCAATTAATGGTATTTGGATAGCTATGAGCTTGTCATCTGTTTTAAAGGGAATATTTTTAACTTTAATTTATTTTTATTTGCGTAAGAAAACAGATGGCTTTAGAATTAATATGAAGACATACATTTGAAAGGAGACACAATGTTAAAACAATTTGAAAAACCTGCAATTGGAGAAAAAATTGCGGTACTAAAGACAAATAAGGGCGATATAAAAATTAGATTATTCAAAGAAGCAGCGCCCCTTGCTGTTGAAAATTTTATTTCATTAATAGAAGACAAATACTATGATGGGATAATTTTCCACAGGGTTATTGAAAACTTTATGATTCAAGGTGGAGATCCCAGTGGAACTGGTAGAGGTGGCGAAAGTAAGTGGAAAAAACCTTTTAAAGATGAATTTGATATAAACTTTAGAAACTTTAGAGGAGCACTTTCCATGGCAAATGCTGGTCCAAATACTAATGGTTCACAATTTTTCATCGTGCAAGGAGATAAACTTTCCAATGACGTTTTAAGTCAAATGAAGGATGCAGGAGCTGAAAATGGATACCCTGAAGAAATTATTGAAGCTTATGAAAAAGTTGGTGGAGCTTTTTGGCTCGATGGCAAGCATACTGTTTTCGGACAAGTTTTTGAAGGAATGGATGTAGTTGACGATATTGCAAAATCAAAAGTTGGCTTTATGGATAAGCCTGTCTTTGACATTGTAATTGAAGAAGCAATAGTTACAGATTACCAAGGATAAATTATGCATCAATACAGAGGAAGAATGATTTTACACACTGGTTCAATGTTTTCTGGGAAGACTAGCTCACTTGAAAGGGACTTAAAGAGATTTTCCATTGCAAATTATAAGGTGATTGCTTTCAAACCAATGCTTGACAAAAGATATTCAAGAGAAGAAATTGTTACTCATGATAAAATTTCTCTAAAAGCTATTGAAATTGATTCCATAAAAGAAATCTTAGATTATGCAGAGAAAAATTCTCCACAAGTAATTGGAATAGATGAGGTTCAGTTTTTAAAAGATGATCCAGCAGTTGTATTAGAAAATTTAGAAAAAATGTTAGATATGGGGATTACAATTGTAATGGCGGGTCTTGATATGGATTATATGGCTGAGCCCTTTGAAATTGTAAAAGAAATTATGCCAAAAACAGATTATTTGAATAAACATCACGCAGTTTGCAAAAAATGTGGCACAGATGCTTGGGTTTCTCATAGAAAGATAAAAAGCGACAAGAGGGTTGAGCTTGGAGCAATAGAAGAATATGAACCACTTTGCAGAAGATGCTATAAGGAAGCAGTTGCTGAAGATAAATTAAAAGAAAATCAAGAAAAGTTTTTATAAAGTATTGACAACCTCTAATCATTTGATTAAAATTTAAGTAAATGATTAGAGGTGTTTTTTTGACTCCAAGAGAAAAAGAAATTATAAATCTTTTGAAAAAAAATCCTGGTATTTCACAACAAGAAATTGCCGATGAATTAAATATTACAAGGTCGGGTGTATCTACTCATATTAATAATTTGATGACTTCGGGATATATTTTAGGTAGGGGATATATACTTAGAGAAGATTCCTATGTTGCAGTTCTAGGCGGATGCAATATGGATATTACTGGTTATTCTTTTGATAGCTTAAAAGTAAGAGATTCAAATCCAGGAAAGATTAAATATTCCAGTGGAGGCGTTGGGAGAAATATTTGTGAAAATTTAGCAAGGCTTGGTATAAATACAACTTTTCTTTCAGTTTTAGGAAAGGATGATGCAGCCAAAAATATTATAGACGAGCTAAATCTCATAAATGTTGACAGTTCCAAAATTTTAATATCTGAGGGAATTACTCCTCATTATCTAGCAATTTTAGATGAAGATAAGGATATGTATGTAGCAATTGCCGACATGGATCTTTTAAAAAATATAGATAAAGATTATATTGATAAGAACAAAAAAATAATTGAAAATGCTGAATTTACAATTATTGATACAAATTTAGAAGAAGAAACTTTGGATTATATCCTAAAAAACATAAAGGGTAAATTTTTAATTGACGGAGTTTCCACAAAAAAAGTTATAAAAATTAAGAATTTATTGGATAAAATTGATTTCTTAAAAGTAAATAATTACGAGGCAAGGGCTCTTTCGGGCTTAGATACAGATAATATTGATAGCCTTGGAGAAGATTTAATAGCCAAGGGTCTAAAAAGTGTTGTAATAACAGCTGGAAGTAGGGGAGCTTTTTACTTTGAAAAAGATTTTAAAATGGTTAGAAAGCCTGATCCAGTAAAAGTTGTAAATGCAAGTGGAGCAGGTGATGCTTTTATGGCAGGATATGCCTATGGACTATACAATGATTTTGATATAGATAAGAGAATGAAAGCGGCAGAAGCTGCTGCAAAAATTGCTTTAAAAAGTGCTAATTCATGTTCAAAGGATATGAATGAAAATAATTTAAAAGGAGAAATTTATGATTAATAATGAAATGCTAAAAAAATATGTTGAATATAATGATGAAGTTAAAAATGCAATGGAAAATGGAAAACCAATAGTTGCCCTTGAATCAACAATTATTTCTCATGGAATGCCCTATCCACAAAATATTGAGACAGCAAAAGCTTGTGAGAAAATCATAAGAGAAAATGGAGCTGTACCTGCAACAACTGCAATTATAGGTGGAAAAATTAAAATTGGTTTAAATGACGAAGAATTAGAATTTATGGCAACATCAAAGGACATTATAAAAACATCAAGAAGAGATTTTGCCTATATTGTTTCTCGTGGATTAAATGGTGCTACAACAGTTGCATCAACAATTATTGCATCAAGACTTGCTGGAATTAAAATTTTTGTAACTGGAGGACTTGGTGGCGTTCACAGACATGCTGAAACTACTTTTGACATATCAAGAGACCTTGATGAACTTGCATCAAATGATATTATGATAGTTTGTGCAGGATGCAAATCAATTCTCGATATTGGACTTACTCTTGAATACCTTGAAACTAAGGGAGTACCAGTATTCGGCTATCAAACAGACTATATGCCAGCTTTCTTTACAAGAAAGAGCGAATTTAAAGTTGATTATAATATTAAAAATCCTAAAGAGGCAGCAGATGCAGCTAATACTCAATGGAATTTAGGATTACAAGGTGGAATTCTTCTAACAAATCCAATTCCTGAAGCAGATTCAATGGATGAAGATAAAATTAATTCTGCAATAGAGAAAGCTCTTTTAGAAGCTGAAGAAAAGGGAATCCACGGAAAAGAAACAACTCCATTTTTACTATCAAAAGTTCTTGAAGTAACGGAAGGAAAATCACTTGAAGCTAACATTGCTCTTGTAAAAAATAATGCAAGATTAGGTGCTGAAGTTGCAAAATACCTCTATTAATTCAAAGAAAGTTTCTGAATCAAAGGTCGTTTTCACCTACGGAGTAATGCCAACAGATTTAAACACTGGTGGCACAATGTATGGGGTAAGGCTCTTTGAAATTGCTGATCACAGCTCTGGAACTTGTGCTATAAGGCATACTAGGGGAAGAGTTGCTACAATTTCTTGTGACAGCTTTACATTTTTAAAGCCAATTAATCTAGGAGATTTTTTAACTGCAACTACATTTATATCTGGAGTGGGAAATTCATCTGTTGAAGTTTTTACAAAATTTATAAAAGAAAAACCAATGACAGGTGAAACAGAACTTGCAGCTTTTTGTTTTTTGACCTTTAAATGCAAGGGAACAGATTTAGGAAAAATTCCTGCTATAATTGGAGAAACTTTAGAAGAGAAAAATATCATCGAGGGATATGAAAACCGAAGAGAAATAAATAAGATTAGACAGAGAAATAATGCTCAGATAAAAGAATTTCTAAAATAGATTAGTATAAAAATTGCACCATTGCGGTGCTTTTTTATATTTAATTTCATGCTTAATTTAAAATATTTTAAAATTAAATAATTTTACACATCAGAGTAAAAAATTTAATTTCTTATGTTATAATTTTAATTATGATAATAGGAATATGTACTTGCGAAATATTTATTTATAATGCAAATTCTTTGAAATCAAAGAGATCCGTTATAAAAAGTATTATCGAGAAGTCAAAAAATAGATTTAATATCTCAATTGCTGAAGTTGGAGAAAATGACAAGTGGCAAAAAAGTGTAATAGGATTTGCCACAGTATCCAATGATAAAAAAATTGTGGATGAAACTATGGAAAATATTATACATTTCTTTAATAGTTATAGTGAAATTGAAATTATGAATATAGAAAAAGAAATTTTGTAAAGGGATGAATATGAAGGATATTTTAACTCATGAAGAGGCTGAAAAATGCCTAGATATACTAGAGGAAACTTACCCAGATGCACATTGTGAACTTGAACATAATAGTCCCTATGAACTTTTAGTTGCAACAATATTATCTGCACAATGCACAGATATTAGAGTTAATAAAGTTACTAGTGAGATGTTTAAAAAATATAATACTCCAAAAGATTTTGCTTATATGGATATAAAAAAACTTGAAGGACTTATAAAAGAATGTGGAATTTATAGAAATAAGGCAAAAAATATTAAGGCAAGCTCAAGTGTTATTTTGGAAGAATATAATGGCGAAGTTCCCAATACAATTGAAGAACTTATGAAACTACCTGGTGTTGGCAAGAAAACAGCTAATGTAGTTGCCTCAACGGCCTTTGGTGTACCTGCAATTGCAGTTGATACTCATGTTTTTAGAGTTAGCAATAGGATTGGTTTTGTTCACGAAAAAAATGTAGAAGCCACTGAAAGGGCACTTCAAAATAAAATTGATAAAAATAGATGGACTAAGGCTCATCATTTGTTTATATTTCATGGGAGAAGATGTTGTACTGCAAGAAATCCAAAGTGTGAAATTTGCACTATAAATAAAATTTGCAGGTATTACGAGGGTGATTGTTGATGGAAAATTTAGGAACAAGAATTCTAAATATTAATAAAAAGATATTAATTATAGTTGCAATTATTTTGATGATTATTTTTATGTCTGTTATGTACTTCACTCAAGAATATATTAATCCCAATATACACAAAGGTGTAAAAATTGAAGGTGTAGATGTTTCAAATTTATCAAAAGAGGATGCATTAAAAGAGGTTAAAACAGTTACAGATGAATTAATCAAAAATAAAGTTGTGAATTTTTATTATGATAATATTAATTTAGCTGTACCATTAAGAGATTTTGGTTATGAATTAAATTTACAAGATGCAGTAAACTCTGCCTTTAATTATGGAAGAAGTGAAAATTTATTTTACAATTATTTTGATATAGTTAAGAGTTCAATATTTAAAAAGAATTTTATTGCAAAATCAAATATAGATAATGCAAAGCGAGAAAAAATAATTATTGATATTGGAAATAAGATTTTTAAAAAACCAGTTGATGCCCACCCAATTATTAATTCTGATAAAAGTGTAAAAATTGCAGAATCTGAAATTGGAAGGTACATGGATATTGATGAAGCCAAAAAACTTATTAATTTAGATATTTTGCATGAAGAAAAAATAGAGCTTCCAGTTTATAAAACTGAGCCAAAGATTTATTCAAATTATTACGAAGGTATAGACAAAGAACTTGGTAATTTTGAAACAGACTATTCTACTTCAGCGAAAAATAGAAAAGAAAATATTAAGCTTGCTGCATCAAAATTTAATAATATGAAATTAAAGCCGGGAGATGAAATTTCTTTTAACAATGTTGTTGGAGAAATTTCTCCAGAAACAGGATTCAAAAACGCAACTGTAATTGTTGGTGGAGAATATGAAGACGGTATTGGCGGAGGGATCTGTCAAGTATCTACAACTTTATATAATTCATTAATATTATCAGATCTTGAAATTATAGAAAGACATAATCACTCAAGGCCTATACACTATGTAGATCTTGGAACAGATGCTGCAGTTGCAAGAGGTTATAAGGATTTAAAATTTAAAAATAATACGAGTAATCCTGTTTTAATTTTGTCAGAAGCTAATGGCGAAAAATTAAATTTTAAAATTTTAGGAAATGCTGCAGACAGAGATTATGAAATAAAAATTATTCCTAAACTTTTAGAGACAGTGAGCCCAGGAGTTGATACAATTTATTCAGATGAATTGCCAGAAGGTGAGTCCACTGTAAGAGATAGCGGAGCTAAGGGTTATTCATACAAAACTTATAAAGAAATAATAAAAAATGGCGAAGTTGTTGAAAAAAAAGAAATTTCAAAATCTTACTATTTACCAAAGGATAAAGTTGTGGTTGTTGGAACAGGGACATCAAATAGTGATGATGATAAGGATAAAGATAAAGATTGATAAGAGTTTAGGCTCTTATTTTTTTATCAAAAATTTTAATAATATTTTATAATTCCAATTTTTAAGTAAAAGTTGTTTTTAGCAGTTCATAGTTAATCTTAATTTTATTTATCTTTACAAACACTGTTTTATCAAGATATTGTGAATTATTTTATTGAAATTAGATTATAAATTCAAGACATATAAAAATACTTATAGTTGTGATAAAATAGCAGTATGAAAATATTTAAGAGATTTAAGAAGAAAAAGTCAATTTATAGAATTCTTTGGGAAAATAATTTTGATTTACAAAAATTAGAAGAGATTGATGATTTTAATTTATCTGACGGAAGTTATGAACTTTCTATTTTGAAGGGCGAAAAAGAAATTAATCAAATTAATACAAGAGAGATAAACAAAGCTGTTGACGATTATTATCTAAGGAAAAATGAAGCCATTGATGAATTTGAAAAATTTTTTGGAGAACATAGAGCTCTAGAATCTGAGAGAAATTTTTTGATTTTTTTGCTCCAAAAAATTGAATTTGACGAGTCAAAACTAGTTGGGCTTTCCATTTTGCTTATGAGAGATTCAAAGGTAGAAGAATGTGTAAAATTTGGAATGCTTCTTACAAAGTATTATAATCTCGTTGAAGTAAAAAGGGCATACGAAATATTTTTAAATTTATTAAAGCATCCTTCCTTTATTTATTATGGTATAGATGTTTTGAAAAATATTGATTATGGAATAATCGATGATTTGTACGATGAAACCACAGAAATTGGAAAAGAAATAATAGAGGAGAAAGCATGGAATTAGGAAAAGTACAAAAATTAAAAGTTGAGTCAAAAATAAATAAAAAAATAGTTTTAGCAGACGATGAAAATAACAGAGTAAATCTTGCAAAGGGAGAAGGAGAAAAATTAAAAGTTGGAGATGAGGTTGAAGCTTTTGTCTACAATATTCACGATGAATTTGAGGCTACTTTAAAAAAACCCTTTGCACAAGTTGGCGATTTAAAAAAATTGAAAGTAGTTGACAAGGCAAAAATTGGATACTTTGTTGACAATGGCATTGGAAAGGACATCTTCCTTCCATTTAAAGAAAGTTACGGAAGATTAACAGTTGGCGAAGAATATCTTTTATATTTATACCACGATAAGAGCAATAGACTTGCACTTACAATGAATATTAAAGACAAACTTAAAGTTAACGAAAATTACAAAGTAAATGATATAGTCAAGGGTACGATTTATAGCATTGGAAGACCTGGAGCTTTTGTTGCAATTGAAAATAAGTATGATGGAATGATTCCTGCTGAAGAAATCAAGGGGATTTATAAAATTGGAGACGAAGTAGAAGCTAGAGTTCAAAGAATTTTACAAACTGGATTTATAACATTGACTTTAAGGGAAAAAGCATATAAGCAAATTGATGCCGATGCAGATTTAATTTTAGAACTTTTAGAAGACAATGGTGGAGTTCTTGAACTTGGAGATAAATCTAATCCAGAAATTATAAAAGATTTGACAGGACTTAGCAAAAAAGCATACAAGAGAGCAGTGGGACATCTTTATAAAAATCGACTTATAAATATTTATGATACAAAAATAGAGTTGAGACATGGAAGAAAATAAATTTATAAGAGAAATAATTGACTTTGACTTCAAAGGACTTGGAATGACAAAAGTTAATGGACTTCCAGTATTTTTAGATGGTGGAGTAATTGGAGATGAGGTTGAATTTCTCGTAACTAAGAAAAAGAAAAATTTCTGCAAAGGAAAAATTCAAAAAATAATAAAAAAATCTAAGGACAGAGTAAATAGCCCCTGTTCTTATTTTAAAGATTGCGGAGGTTGCGACTTTCTAAATTATTCTGACGAAAAAGAATTAAAGTGGAAAGAAAAAGATATAAATAAAAATCTAAACAAAATTGCAGGATTAGATATAAAAGTTCAAGAAGTAATTGATTCGCCTGAAAAAACTCATTACAGAAATAATATGCAGTTTCAAGTTCGAGATGGCATCATAGGTCTTTATGCAAAAAATTCTAAGGACATAGTTGCTATAAAAAATTGTATAATGCAAAAAGATATAGCCAATAAAGTATTAAAGATAATGTGGCGATTCAAAAAATTAAGAGAATTAAAGAGAATTGGAATAAGGACAAACTTTAAGGGAGAAGTTCTTTTAATACTAGTAACAAAGGGTGCCAAAGTTGAAATAAAAGATACACTTCCAGAATTAATTGATGTGGGAGTAAAATCAATTTATCTAAATTACAACAGAGGCGACAAATTTCATTATTCAAGAGAATTTGAAAAAATTTATGGTGAAGATTTCATCGAAGAAAAATTATTAGACATAAATTATAGAATTTCTCCAGAATCCTTTTTTCAAATAAATAGATTGGCAACGGAAAAATTATATGAAAAAGCCATAGAATACTTAGCTCCTAAAGCAGAAGATAAAATTTACGATTTATATTGCGGAGTTGGTTCAATATCAATATCAATTGCAAAAAAGCTTACAAAAGTAATAGGAATAGAAATTGTAGAAAGTGCCGTAGATGATGCAAGAATTAATGCAGAAAATAATAATATAGAAGCTAGATTTATAAAAGGCGCAGCTGAAGAAACAATAGAAAAAATTTATAGAGAAGAAAAAATTTCACCAAACAAAATAATAGTGGATCCACCGCGAAAGGGACTAGATGACAAATTAGTGAATTTTTTGAAAGAAAACCCAGTTGAAAGATTAGTGTATATCTCATGTAACCCGGCAACACAAGCAAGAGACTTAAAATCTTTAAAAGAAGTATATAAAGTTGAAAAAATAGCATTAGTAAATTTATTTCCTAATACCGCTCACGTGGAGACTATAGTATTGATGTCAAAAAAATAAGATAAGAGGTTATAAGACTGTTGAAATCAATGGCTTTTGGGGTTTTAGAAGAAATCCTAAAAGCCATTTTTCAATTAGAAAAACACCTTGTGGGAACATATCAATAGTAAAAATCGTAGGGGTGTGTAGACAGGATAGATATTTATAGGGAGAGTAGACAGGATAGACATATAAAATATATTAAAAAAAGAGCTAGCCAAAAATAAATAGGCTAGTTCTTTTAGTTAGAAAGGAATCTGATCATCACTTGGAAAATCAAATCCTGAATTAGAATCATCAGTAAAATCTTTATTGTATTCACTGTGGTCGCATAAGATTCCATCTATAAAAAATCTTGTTTTAGCCCCACAAGTTTCGCAGTATCTGGCATTACTTGGGTTATGATGTATTTCACCAATATCATCAAAACCATTAAAATTCTGAGTATGAATTCCTTCACAATCATTATATAAGTTCGTCCCACATATTTTGCAAAATAATGCATCATCACTAAATTCTTCGTTTCCACATTTAGGATAAATTTTTACTTTCATTGTTGATTCATCAAATTCTACACCATCTTCATAAAGCATATCTCTTTCACCTCTTTCCTGGTTATTTTCTTGTATATGCTCTTTCATTGTAGTAGGGCTTCCACATGTTGAGCAGTAATAATCTGTTAATTTAACATCATGATCCTTATTATCTGAACAAGTGTTAGATATGGGAATTCCACAAATTGGACAGAATTTTGCATTACGATTAGAGTTTCTATAACCACAAATAAGACACGTATCATATTTAGTAGGATCTATACCATCAGTTAAAGGTTGGTATTTAAAACCAAAGGCTAAAGACTTAGAACCACAATTAACACAATAGTCTGCGTCTTTTTCATATTCCATTCCGCAATCAGGGCAGTATATACTGAGAGGATTAAATGTGTTTTTAAAGAAAGAAAGCATAGAATTAGAAAAATCTCTTAAGTCTCTTGAAATATACTGTAATCTAACCTCAGCAGCTGGGACGGTTATGCTAAATAAATCAGATAGTGTGCTAGGATTTTTCTTTTTTTCAAACACAACAACTTGTTCAGCAAGAGGTGCAGGTGATAATAGATTCCTAGCAAAATTATTTGCTTCTTTTTCAAGTTCTTCATATTTATGTTTACCGACACCTTTTCTGGATAGAACATCAACGCCATGCATTTGGTGATGACCAATAAAAATATGTCCTAGTTCATGAGCTATGGTAAATCTAATCCAGTTATCACTTTTATCTACGTCATTATAATAAATAATATACTTATTTGTATCGGGTCTATAACTACAAGCGCCTAAATCACTATCGAAAAAATCAATCACATCTTGTAAAGAACAGTTAGCATCATTCATATATTCAGAGTAAGTTTTTACACTGATTTCATTGCTAAAGCAATCAATAATTTTATTTAAATCAATAGGAATTTCAGAGATTTCGGCATCTTCCAATAATTCATATGATTTCTCTAGGGAAATCTTATAATCTGGAGCATACCTCACTATTACATATCTCCATTTGCATCGCCAAATTCTTCTTCAAAATGCTTTTTTAATACCTTTAACATCTCTTCTTTTTTTCCTTGATCCATGTTTCTTGCTGCTCTTTGAATAATACGAATTTCTGGTTCATCATCTATTTGCTTATTTAAGGCAAGCAGATAGTTATAGTCGATTTGTAGAACTTCAGATATAGCCTTAAGAGTGTTATTATCTGGAGTTATTTTATCGTCGTTTTCAATTCTTGAAACTGTAGAATTACTAATTTTTACTTTTTTTGCCAATTCACGCTGAGAGATTCCTAGTTCTTCACGTCTATTGGATATAACCTTTCCCAAAGTATCTTTCATAAAACTTCCTCCTTGTAATAAAATTATACCACAAGTGTTGCACGAAATCAACACATGTGGTATAATTTATGTTGAATAGATAGAACGAGATAACTTCTATATTTTTTTAAGTTGCACGTTCCATTAAATCAACACCAAGGAAGAAATTATTTTATCACAAGCTAAAATATAAAAGAAAGGAAGATGCCTATTAAAGAGATTCAAGAAGTAAAAGATGCAAATAATAAACTTATTTGTAAAATTGAAGCAGAAACTGGGATATTACAAAATATCTATAAAAAACAAGAAATTAAAGTTAGACTTGAAGTCGGACAAAGTATTCAACTAGCTAGAGGTGGATGTATCACCTTAGTTAAAAGAATAGATAAAACAGAGTACGACATAAAGAGTTACAAAAAATCAGCGTAAATTTTTAAGAGCTGCAAGACGGCCTAATTTATCTTAACGGACGAATTAGGCTTTTTTTATTACAAATTATATCAAGCCTGATTAGCTATAAGGGCGTGAGATACACATATAAACTAATTTCAATCAATTTTGAAAGAAGTATATGGAGTACCTCTAGTTTCTTATAGCCTTTTTTAGGTGAAAGACAACTATGCTCCATAAACTGTAGGTAAAATTTGTATTTCTCGCTCCTTGCTATCAGGCAAGAAAGCGAGGAATATTTTGAAAATTAGAAAGACTAGATCAGACGAAAGAACCATGTATGTTTATAGGTTTGCAGATGAAACAAAAGTTGAGCTAAAACCAGGAAAAGATGGGATAACAGAAGTGGACATCAAAAAACTACATGCTTTAGATGATAGTGAAGTTTACTATAACAACAAGAATCTAAGACCAGAGAGAACTAAAGAAGAGAAAGCTGAAATAGATGTGTGGAAACAAGAATTTATAAGCGACTTTAAAAAGAGTCATGGATATGAACCTAATGAGGATTTGTTAAAAGGAGAAGTAGAGGAAAGGTTCCCAAGAAACTATAATTTATCTCTTGATTTCGATAACGATGGGGATATTGATCCAGATAAAAGATTAATAGCAACTATTAAATCCAAAGACATGAATGAAGAATTTGAATGGTCGGAGCATATGGAAGATGTACTTTCTTTATTAACGGATAAACAGCGATTAGTAATCAAGTTGATGTATGTAGATGGATACAAGCAGTCAGAAATTGCAGATTTAATGAACATATCTTCAGCTGCGGTTAAGAAACATTTGGATAAGGCAAAAGAAACAATCAAAAATAATTTTTAAATATTTTAGGACGAGGTTAAAAACTCGTCCTTTTTCTTTGCCTGTGATTTGTAAGGGAGATGACCCTTTCAGAAAGGAGGCAAACATGAGGCACAAAATAATCATCAATGTAACAAATGAGAAAGGACAAAAGACAAATGTCCTTAAAGGTGCAGTCGGAAAAATTCCAAACAGATTAATAAAATTTTTGTTTGGAGACTACAGACAAATTTATCTATTAGACCCTGGGATGACAGTTGATTCAGTGGATGTTAGAGAAATCGAGAAAGGAGAAAAAAGTGTCAAGAATAAAGCTACTAATGGAAATCAAAGAAGATGCAGAGAATCTTGCATCTAGTATAGGTGTCCTTCTCAAAGCTTTAGAAAGTGATGAGGAAGTTCCTAAAGAGGGAGAGGAAGTAAAACAAGAAGAAAAGACTTATGAGATTGAAGATGTTAGAAAGATACTAGCCGACAAATCAAGATTAGGCCATACAGCTAAGATAAGAGAACTCTTAGAAAAGTATGGAGCTAAAAAGTTATCTGATATTGAACCAAGTAACTATGAAGACTTGGTAGAAGATGTGGAGAAGTTGTAATGGGTGCTCACGCAATATTGTCCGCCTCAAGTAGTTCACGTTGGATTCACTGCCCACCAAGCGTTAGGCTTTCTCAAAAATACGAAGATGAAGTTAGTCCCTATGCACTTGAAGGCACCTCAGCCCATGCCTTGGCAGAATATAAACTAAAGAAGTTATTAGGTTTAGATACTAAAGACCCAACAGAGGATTTGGATTTTTATGATGAAGAAATGGATGAGCTAACTGAGGGATATGCCTCATACGTAGCAGAAGTAATAAGTAGATACGAAAGCTCAGCCGTCTTTGTGGAAGAAAGACTTGACCTATCAGACTATGTTAAGGAGTCCTTTGGAACTGCTGACTGTGTAGTTGTTGGAGGAAAAGAACTTCATGTAATAGATCTAAAGTATGGTCAGGGAGTTTTAATAGAGGCTAAAGAAAACACACAACTCATGTTATATGGACTTGGTGCTTTGACTATCTTTGATGGAATTTATGATATCGAGAAAGTAGTTCTTCATATCTATCAACCAAGAAGATGCAATATCTCAACTTATGAAATCAAGAAGATAGAACTTTATGAGTGGGGAGAAACCATACGAGAAATTGCAGATAAAGCCTACAAAGGCGAGGGGGAATTCTCTTGTGGAGAATGGTGCATCTTCTGCAAAGCTAAGAATAAGTGTAGAAAAAGAGCAGAAGAGAATCTGAAACTAGCACAAGAAGAATTTACCCTACCACCAGAACTATCTGATGATGAAATTGAAAAGATTTTACCAAGACTAGACGAAATGGAGCAATGGGTCAAAGATATCAAGGCTTACGCTTTAGAAAGAGCAATGAAGGGCCATAGGTGGAAGGGCCTAAAACTTGTTGAAGGTAGGTCAAATAGAAAATACGTAGATGAAGATGAAGTTGTAAAAAAAGTAAAAGAACTGGGATTCAATCCCTTTGAAGAAAAGATACTTGGCATTCCAGCAATGACTAAGTTACTAGGTAAGAAAGTCTTTGATGAAAATATTACAGACTTATTAGAAAAACCAAAAGGAAAGTTAACCTTAGTAAGCATTAGAGACAAACGAGAAGAAGTAAAAATTGACAATGTTAAAGAAGAATTTGGAGGATTTAATTATGCAAAATAAAACAAAAGTAATTACTGGAGAAGTTAGATTAAGCTATGCAAATGTTTGGGAACCAAAGTCAATCAATGGTGGTAAAGAAAGATACTCAGTATCTGTCATTATTCCAAAGAACGACCAAAAGACAATTGAAAAAATTGAAAAAGCAGTAGATGCTGCCATTGATGAAGGACTTTCTAAATTCAATGGAAAAAAACCAAATAAGAAAGCTATCAAACTTCCATTAAGAGATGGTGACACAGAAAAAGATGATGAGGCTTATGCAAATGCATATTTCTTAAATGCCAACTCTATGACAGCACCTCAAATTGTGGATAGAAATGTAGAGCCAATTCTTGATAGAAGTGAAGTCTACTCAGGAGTTTATGCAAGGGTATCTCTTAACTTCTATGCCTACAATGTAAATGGTAATAAGGGCGTTGCCGTAGGTCTTGGAAATATTCAAAAACTAAGAGATGGACAACCTCTAGGAAATAGATCTAATGCAGCAGATGACTTTGATGCTATGGACGATGATGATGAAGATTTCTTAGCATAGGAGGTAGAAATGGACTATTTAATTACAGCAATAGTTTTAGCTATTTGGTCCTTTTTATGGTATAAGCTTGGATTTTTACAAGCTCAGTTAAAAGAACTAGATAGAGATATCAGAAAAATAGAAAAACAAATAAAAGAAGATAGAAAAAATAATTTAGAAGAATTAACAAAGCTTAGTGATAGCTATGAAGAGATTGTCCATAGATCTTGAGACCTATTCTTCAGTTGATTTAGGCAAAAGTGGTGTATACAAATATGCCGAGAGTGAGGATTTTGAAATCCTCCTCTTTGCCTATTCTATAGATGATGGAGAAGTGCAGGTTATAGATTTGGCAAATGGGGAGACAATTCCTAGAGAAATATTATCAGCACTTAGTGATGAAAGCGTAGAAAAGTGGGCTTTTAATGCAAATTTTGAAAGGACCTGTTTATCAAGATTCCTTGGCAATAGGTTAAGACCTAAAAGTTGGTACTGTACTATGATTTGGTCAGCTTATCTTGGATTACCTTTATCGTTAGGAAAAGTCGGAGAAGTTTTGAAACTTGATAAGCAAAAAATGAATGAAGGGAAGGCTCTTATAAGGTATTTTTCTATTCCCTGTAAACCAACTAAGACTAATGGAATGAGGACAAGAAATCTACCACATCATGATTTAGAAAAGTGGTCTACATTTAAGGAATATAACCAAAGAGATGTTGAAACAGAAATGGCGATAAAGAAAAAATTATCAGCCTTTCCCATGCCTCATTCAGAATGGGAAAACTACTGGATAGACCAAAACATCAATGATAGAGGAATATTAATTGATGAAATTTTAGTTGATTCAGCTATTAAATTTGATGAAATCTTACGAGAAGAAAATATGGACAGAGCCATAGAATTAACTGGCCTTGAGAATCCAAATTCTCCCTTACAGCTTAAAGAATGGCTAAATAAGAAAGGTTTAAAAATAGATTCCTTAGCTAAAAAAGATGTAGAGTCTGCTCTTAAAAATGCTGAAGGAGACATAAAAGAAGTATTGGAACTTAGACAGGAATTATCTAAATCTTCAGTTAGGAAATATGATGCTATGAAAAATGTAAAAGGAAAAGATAAACGAGCAAGGGGTCTAATCCAATTTTATGGAGCAAATAGAACTGGAAGATATTCAGGCAGGCTTATTCAAGTTCAAAACTTAAGAAGGAACAATCTAAAAGATTTAGACCTAGCAAGGAGTCTTGTAAAAAATAGAGATTATGAAACTATGGAAATTCTCTATGAATCTCCTTCTGATATTTTATCCCAATTAATAAGGACAGCCTTTATACCAAAAGAAGGCACAAGGTTTATTATTTCAGACTTTTCAGCAATCGAGGCCCGAGTTCTTGCATGGCTTGCAGAAGAACAATGGGTACTGGACGCTTTTGAAAATGGTGAAGACATCTATTGTAGAACAGCATCAAGGATGTTTGGAGTGCCGGTTGAAAAGCATGGAGTTAATGGTCATCTTAGGCAAAAAGGAAAGATAGCGACTTTAGCCTGTGGTTATCAAGGGGCCTTAGGTGCCCTTAAAGCAATGGGTGGTATTGAGATGGGTTTATCTGAAGATGAACTTCAATCAATAGTCGATTCCTGGCGAGAGGCTAATCCCAATATAGTGAGTCTTTGGTGGGACATAGATGCAGTCGTTAAAAGAGTTGTAAAGACTAGAACTAAAGAAAAATATAAAAAACTAGTTATTAGCTATGAAAAAGGCATCCTATTTATAGAACTACCCTCAAAAAGACGACTTGCTTATCCAAAGGCAAAGATAGGGATGAATCGATTTGGTGGAGAGTCAATAGTCTATGAGGGAATTGTAGTAGGAAATAAGTGGGACAAGATTGAATCCTACGGTGGTAAATTTGTAGAAAATATTGTTCAAGCCTTAGCAAGAGATATTTTAGCTGAGGCTATGATGAGACTTGAGAAAAAAGGATTTAATATCGTCATGCATATTCATGATGAAGTTGTAATAGAAAGTGATTCATCTAGTATCGAAGAAATAAATGAAATCATGTCCTTACTTCCTAGATGGGCACCTGGACTTATTCTCGATGCGGATGGATTTGAAAGTGAATTTTATAAAAAAGATTAAAGAGGGGGTTAAAAATCTCCTCTATTTCTTTGCCTGTGATTTAGGAGGGAGACCTCTTAAAAATTCACAGGAGGTAATTCAATGAAGGAATTAATACCAAAGAACGATTATGGAATATTTGCAGATCACAATGATGTTGCAAGAGTGGATAGTAGATTTGTAGCAGAGTTTTTTGAAAAGAGGCACTCTAATGTTATAAGAGATATACAAACAATCACTCAACCCAAATCTGGGCTCAGTGAAGAATTTATTGAACTCAATTTTGAGCTCAGCAGTTATAAGGATGTAACTGGAAGAAATCTACCATGTTATTTATTAACTAGAGATGGATTTACTATTTTAGCTATGGGTTACACGGGCAAAAAAGCCATGAAATTTAAAGAGCTCTATATTAAGAAATTTAACGAGATGGAAGAATTCATAAAGACTCTAGTATCAGCTAGAAAAGAATTCCCTCTTTTAACCGAGAATATAAGATTGCTTCATGACAATCCAAAAGCTTATCACTTTAGTAATGAGTGTAATATGCTGAATCGTATCGTTTTAGGTAAGAGTGCAAAAGAATTTAGATTAGAAAATGATATACCAAAAGGAAAAAGTATAAGACCATATCTGAATCAATCACAAATAGAGATGATTGAAACCTTGCAAAAGGTAGATATTGGTTTATTAGTAGCATTTCCTAATTATCAAGATAGAAAGAAACACCTTGAATGGTACAAGCAAAAATTGGAGGTACAAAATGTTTTATGTGAAAGAAAAAATCAATGATTCTATGGAAATAAGCATTGAAATAAATGATGAGAATGTCTTTTGCACCTGTCCAAAGTGCGGAAAAGAAGTTCGAGTAGAATTAAATAAAGTATTGGAAGATGGCGATTTATTTTCTACTCAAGTTTGCTGTAATACTTGTAGTGAAACAATGAGGGATATTTATGAATAAGGAACTATACAACAGGAGTGGGTGCAAGGATCCCACTCCTTATCAAGCAATTAAAAATGCAGAGAAGAAGTACTATCCTTTGGTATATATCTGCAGTCCATTTTCTGGAGATGTTGAAAATAATGTAATCAAGGCACAGAAGTATTCTCGATATGCCTTAGATAAAGGAAACATTCCCATAGCACCACATCTTCTATTTCCTCAGTTTATGAGTGATGAAAGTGAGAGAAGACTTGCCATGCATTTTAATTATGTCCTTCTTGGTAAATGTGAAGAAGTATGGGTCTTTGGTGACTATATAAGTCTAGGAATGGCTGAAGAAATAAGAGTTGCTGAGAAGAGAAAAATGAAGATTCGCTATATAAAGGAGGTATCCTAATTGAAAATATACACCTCAAATTTAATAGAAGTGGAGTCAAACTGTGTTTATCCAAATGAGGTCAATGCAGTAGATGTTAGGTCTTTTGAGAAAGCTGCGAGTTTTGACCATGTAATGGCTAAGTATAAAAATTCCTATCGATCCAACGATAATTTTATAGAGTCAGAATGTGTTCCCATGGATATAGATAATGACCATTCAGAAAATCCAGATGATTGGATTTCAACTAACGATTTAAAGAGAATATTTGATGGAGTTAAATTTGCTATAGTTTACAGCAGAAACCATAGAAAAGAAAAAAATGGAAAAGCTGCAAGACCAAGAATGCACATATATTTTCCAATACCTAAGATTACAAATCTTGATGACTATGTAGAATTAAAAGAAAGGTTGGCAGAGACTTATACTTTCTTTGATGGAAATGCCTTAGATGGAGCGAGGTTTTTCTTTGGAGTTAAGAATCCTGCTGTTGAAATAGTTAGGGGAAGAAAATATGTAACAGAAACCCTAAAAGATGACTTTGAGGATTTTGATAATTCTCAAGACTTGATTCAGCAAGGCTCTAGAAATTCAACTGTGAATCATTTCGCTGGTAGGGTTCTAATTCGATATGGAAATACAAATGAGGCGAGAGAACTATTTGATAAAAAAGCCAGTCTTTGCTCACCACCACTTCCAGATGATGAACTAGAACAAATATGGAGGTCTGCTTGCAAATTCTATAAAAAGGTAGCTGCAAGTGAAGATTATGTTCCACCTGAAGAATACACTGAAGGCATAAATTTAAGGCCTTCTGAATTTTCAGACATAGGTCAAGCAGAAGTTTTTGTAAGAGAATACCAAGATAGAATTCGTTTTTCTCCTTCTACAGGTTTTCTTGTTTACAACGACTCTTACTGGGAGGAATCTGAACTAAAAGCACAAGGATATTCTCAAGATTTAGTGTTAAAACAGATAGAGGAAATAGACAATGAACTCTTAAAAATGGATGAAGATATTAAGAAATCGGGAATTAGAGATATCATGTCTTCAATGAGTGAGAAAAAAGCAATGGAGGTTTTTGATAAAAGTCAAAAATCCATATACTATAAATTAACTTCGCTTGAGGCATATAAGAAATATGCAGTAAAACGAGGGGACACCAGAGCTATTCATGCAACTTTAAAAGAATCAAAGCCAATGTTAGAAATAGACCAAAGAGAACTTGATACGGATGAGTTCTTGCTTAATACACCATCTTTTACAGTAGATTTGAAAACTGGAGAGTGTAGAGACCATAAGGCAGAAGACTATATAACAAAAGAAACATCTGTAGATCCAAGTGATGAAAATATGGATATATGGCTTGATGCCTTAGAGACATTTTTTGTAAAAGATAGTGAACTTATAGAATACGTTCAGAAAGTAGCAGGAATTTCTCTTATTGGAAAAGTATATATTGAGGCTCTCATTATAGCTTATGGTGATGGAAGAAATGGAAAGTCTACCTTTTGGAATACTATCTCAAGAGTTCTTAATCTATATAGTGGGTCAATCTCAGCAGATATTCTTACAGTTAATTCTAAGAGAAATGCCAAGCCAGAACTTGCTGAAACAAGAGGTAAAAGGCTTTTAATTGCAGCTGAACTTCAAGAAGGATTAAGGTTAAATACTTCAAATGTTAAACAGCTTTGTTCTACAGATGAGATTGTAGCAGAGAAAAAATATCGAGATCCATTCAAGTTCATACCTTCTCATACCCTTGTCCTATATACTAACCACCTACCAAAGGTGGGTGCCTTAGATGAAGGAACCTGGAGAAGACTCATTGTAATTCCATTTGAGGCAAAGATAGAGGGCAGTAGTGATATTAAAAACTACACTGATTATTTAGTAGATAAGGCTGGGGGAGCAGTTCTCAAGTGGTTAATCGAGGGTGCTAAAAAGGCTATTGATGAAGATTTTAAATTCAGCCTACCTAAAAAAGTAGCAGATGCCATCAATGAATATAAAGAATCGAATAACTGGTTCAAGCATTTCTTAAATGAGTGCTGTGAGATTGATTCATCCTATGAAGAAAAGTCTGGAGAAGTCTATCAAGAATATAGAGCCTATTGTTTAAGAACTGGAGATTATGTAAGGTCTACAACAGATTTTTATTCTGCTCTTTCATCCAATGGATTTATGAGGAGAAAAACTAATCAAGGAATTGTGATTAATGGACTTAAATTAAAGTCAGATTTTGTGTAAAAATACAAGAAGTGCAGGTCGTGAATGTCATATATATAACTATTATATAGTAAGTAAATTAAATTTTAGTTATATATAAAGGTTATATAATAGAGTTTCACGACTTGCACAATGGCTAAAAATAGAGGTTTATATGTTAGAAAATGAAATAGAAAAAGCCTTAGTCGACAAGGTAAAACCCCATGGTGGTCTTTGTCTTAAATTTACATCTCCTTCAATGACGGGAATACCAGATAGGATAATACTTCTACCTAAAGGAAAGATAGGATTTGTGGAAACAAAAAGACCTGGAGGAGAACCAAGACCAATTCAGAAAAGGAGAATAAGGCAATTTAAAAACTTAGGTTTTAAGGTTTATGTTCTTGACTCAAAAGAAAACATTGATGAAATAATAAAGAGGATTGGAGGTGACTAATTGGAATACACTCCACATAAATATCAAAACTATGCTATTGAATTTATAAAAGAAAATAAAGAATCTGCACTTCTACTAGATATGGGTCTCGGTAAGACAGTCATAAGCTTATCAGCTATAAAAGACTTACTCTTTGATTCTTTTGAAATTTCTAAAGTTCTAATAATAGCACCATTAAGAGTTGCTAGAGATACATGGAAGGAAGAAATAGAAAAATGGTCCCATCTTGATATCTTAAAATATTCAGTGGTCATAGGTAGTGAAAAAGAAAGAATAAAAGCATTAGAAGAACAAGCAGATATTTATTTAATCAATAGGGAAAATGTAGACTGGCTAATAAATAAGAGCGAACTACCCTTCAACTACGATATGATTGTAATTGACGAACTATCCTCTTTTAAGTCTCATAGGTCAAAGAGGTTTAAAGCTTTGATGAAAGTTAGACCAAAGATAAAAAGAATAGTTGGACTTACTGGCACGCCATCTCCCAATAGTTTAATGGACCTATGGGCTGAGTTTAGACTGCTTGATATGGGCCAAAGACTTGGAAGATTTATTGGTAAGTACAGGGAAGTCTACTTCAAACCAGATAAGAGAAATGGACCAATCATATATTCCTACAAGCCACTGCCTTTTGCTGAAGATGCAATCTATGAAAAGATATCAGATATAACAGTTTCTATGAAAGCTGAAGATTACCTAAAAATGCCAAAGAAGATAAACAATGAAGTCTTTGTAAATCTATCAGATAAAGAAAGAGAAATCTATGAGACATTAAAAAAAGACTTGGTTGTTAGCATTAAGGATAAAGATATAGATGCAGTCAATGCTGCAGCCCTTTCTAATAAATTACTGCAAATGGCATCAGGTTCTGTTTATGATGAAGATAAAAATATGATTCATATTCATGATAGAAAGCTTGATGCTTTAGAAGATTTGATAGAAGGTGCAAATGGTAAACCTGTTCTTATTGCTTATTGGTATAAGTCAGATCTAAAAAGAATAAAAGATAGGTTTGATGTAAGAGAACTTAAAACAAGTGAGGACTTTAAAGAATGGAATCAAGGCAACATTCCTGTAGCCATTATCCATCCAGCGTCTGCTGGTCATGGACTTAACCTACAAGCTGGAGGTTCAACACTTATTTGGTTTTCTCTCACTTGGTCCTTAGAACTTTATGAGCAAACCAATGCCAGACTTTATAGGCAAGGTCAGAAAGAAACAGTTGTGATTCATCATATTCTAGCTAAAGGAACTATTGATGAAGATGTGATGAAGGCGTTGGAAAATAAGAATAAAACACAAGCAGCACTTATAGATGCAGTAAAAGCAAATCTAGAGAGTTGATGTCATAGAATGTCACTATCAAAATTTGCTAAGATTAATACAAGAGTAGAGGTTCTATAGAGAACTTACCTCAAAACATATGGAGGTAAGAAATGAACGCAAAAGAATATTTAAAACAAGCTTTTTATTTAGACAAGAGAATCAACAGTAAGCTAGAGCAAGTTGAAAGTTTAAATGCCCTAGCTACAAAAGCTACATCGACCTTATCCGATATGCCTAAGAGTCCTAATAGAGGATCATCAAAACTTGAAGATACTATCGTAAAGATTATAGATCTCCAAGAAGAGATTAATAGGGATATAGATAAGTTGGTAGACTTGAAGAAGGAAATAGCTAATTCGATTTTTGAATTAAAAGATAAAGAGGAACAAACAGTGCTTGAAAAAAGATACCTTTGTTTTAATACTTGGGAGCAGATTGCAGTAGATATGAATTACTCAATTCAGTACTGCTTTAATGTCCATAGAAATGCACTAGGAAAGATTTCTATTCCGATTAAATCTATGTAGTAAAGTTGATAGAATGAGAGTATGTAGTTGTAGTATAGTTAGAATAGCAAAAGAATAATTAAAAGAGCCTTGGAGATTTAATCTTCGAGGCTTTCTTTAGTTTGACGGGCATGTCATATGTCTAGGTGAAAGTCCAACGGAGCGTAGTTATCGACGAATCCAATAGCAACTTGCAAGTTTCACGCCGTGAGGCGTGGGAGAGAGGAAGCAATAGCAAAATCGTGGCCTGACGAACAGGAACAGAATACAAGGCGAGTTAGGAGGATAAGTTGGCTAAAGACAACAAAGTCCAAAAGATAACCGTAACCCTAAAGCGTAAATTCTGCAGGTAAACGAGGAAAGATATATGGCTTAACCCGTGAGGTCTCATAGACGAATAAGTAGTAACAACGAACTATGAGAAGTCAGCAAAATCCATAGTAGCGAGGAAGTTTCTGTAATGGAAATGGAGCGAAGGGAGGAACAATATTTATTGTAATATTTGAAAAGGATGGTCTATGACTTGATGGAATACAAGGAATGACGTATTCAGTCCTCGAGGTTCGGATACAAAAAAGAATAAAGTTAAATAGATACATCAGAAATATATAATATGATACAAGGAAATATTGAACCGCCGTATGCCGAACGGCACGTACGGGTGGTGTGAGAGGGGCTACAGGTTAGCCCCTACTCGATTGGAGTGATAGAGTGCCAAGCAAACCTAAGAGACCATGTTCACATCCAGGTTGTCCTGAATTAGTTGATGGACGATTCTGCAAAGAACATGAGAAAGAATACAACAGAAACTATGAAAAATATAAACGAGATCCTAAAACTCATAAGCGATATGGAAAAGCGTGGAGAGTTATTAGAAAAAGATATGTAGCAGAGCACCCGCTTTGTGAGATGTGTTTAAAAGAAAATAGAATGACAAAGGTAGAGGAAGTACATCACATACTTCCTCTTTCTCGTGGTGGGACTAATGACGAAGACAATCTTATGAGTCTTTGTAAATCTTGTCACTCAAAGATTCATGCTGAGCGTGGAGATAGATTTGGACGAGAAAAGTTTTGAGGGAGGGGGAGTCGTTATCTTAAAAGCTGATTTCCCTACCAACGGTGCCGCCCTCTCACGCACAAAAAAACGGGTTCAAAGGCCCTATTAAAGAAGATGACGAATTAGGAGGTGATACTATCGCTAAAGACGGAACATACAGAGGTGGAAGAAGAGTAAAAGCAGGAGGGAAACCACAGCCTGCTGCTGAAAAAATAGAAAAAGGTAAAAAAGTAGAAATACTAATGAATGATATTCCAACATTCACGCCAGAAGAAATAGATGCTGTTGACTTACCAGATGGAGCAGTTCTTGATGGAACCGATATGCCAACACCTAGTGACTATCTATCAGCAAAGCAAAAGAATGGAATACCGCTTGGTGCTGATGAAATATATAAAGAGACATGGTCTTGGTTAAAACAGAGAAACTGTGAAAACTTAGTAAATCCAAGATTATTAGAATCCTACTCCCAGGCTTTTGCAAGATACATTCAATGTGAAGAGGCAATAAGTCAATTTGGACTATTAGGCAAGCATCCTACAACTGGTGGGGTTATTGCATCTCCATTTGTACAGATGTCTAGCCAGTTTCAAAAGGCAGCTAATCTTTTATGGTACGAGATTTATGACATTGTAAAAGAAAACTGCACGGAAGTTTATGAAGACTATGGAGAAGATATGATGGAAAAATTACTAAGGAGTAGAAAGTAAGGTGATTAAATGTTTGAAAAAGTAAATCCAAAGCACCCTGACAAACAAGCAGATTGTATTGCAGGTGCAATTGTAGATTTAGCATATAAAGAAAAAGATAAACCTAAAATTGCAGTCGAGGTTTTGCTTGGTCATGGTGATTGTCATGTGATTATTGAAACGGACTGCAAGTTAGATGTTGAAGAAATCAAATCAGCTATTAATAGAATAGCAGGAGAAGTAAAAGCCGATGTAAAAATTGTAGAGCAAGACATTCGCTTATCGAACAATCAAAAAGAAAAGATTAGATGTGGGGATAATGGAATATTTAAAGGAGTGCCTACATCAGATGAAGAAAAGAAACTATCTTTAATTGCTCTTGAAATTTATTCTAATTATCCTTACGATGGGAAATACATTCTTGATGGAAATAAACTTATTATTTGCCAGTCAAATGTATCTACAGAAATCTTAAAATCAATTTACCCAAGAACAATCGTAAATCCATTAGGGGATTGGACTGGAGGGTTCAATGTTGATACTGGAGCAACTAATAGAAAAATCGGATCTGACATGGGAAGAGCAGTAACTGGTGGGGGTCTTCATGGTAAAGACCTATCCAAGGCTGATGTATCAGTCAATATTTATGCCCACCTAAAGGCACAAGAGGAAAATAGAGAGATTGAATTATCCTGTGCAATCGGAGATGAAACTATTGATGGTAAACCATATTCTGAAATTGTAGAAATTGCTAGGAACTACATTAATTCTATTGGCGGTTTTGAGGAATTTGCAAAATGGGGGCTAATATGATTACAACAAAAGAAATGAAATTAGTCGATATTGAAAAACTTGTACCCTATGTAAATAATGCAAGAACACACTCACAAGAGCAGATTAACAAACTACGATCATCAATCAGAGAGTTTGGTTTTATCAATCCTGTGATTATTGATAAAGACTACGGAGTTATTGCAGGCCATGGAAGAATTATGGCGGCGAAGCAAGAGGGAATAAAAGAAGTACCTTGTGTCTTTGCAGACCACCTAAATGAGGCACAGAAGAAAGCTTATATCTTAGCTGATAACAGAATGGCGCTTGATGCTGGTTGGGATGAAGAACTACTAAGAGTAGAAATTGAATCCCTAGAAGATTATGGTTTTAATGTAGAACTTACTGGTTTTTCACCAGATGAGTTATCAAGTCTTTTTGACCTTGGTGTAGAGGCTGAAGAAGATGACTTTGATGTTGAAGAAGAACTAAAAAAGCCTACTTTTTCAAAGACTGGAGATATTTGGACTTTAGGTAGTCATAAAGTTATTTGCGGTGATTCTACTCAATGGGAGACTTTTGAAAAGTTATTAAATGATACAAAGGTCAATCTGGTCTGTACCGATGCGCCCTATTTTGTAGATTTGAAAAACAAATCGGGAACAATCAAAAATGACAATCTTAATGATGAGGAAGCCTATGAATTTTTAATGAAGGTCTTCACAAATTTTAAAGAGGCAATGGCCAAAGATGCATCTATTTATGAATTCTATGCAACAATGAAAGCGAGAGTATTCTATGATGCCTTTGAAGATGCAGGTTTTAAAGTTGGTGCAGGACTTATTTGGAAAAAGCCTAGAGCTCCTTTTATGAGGACAGATTGGAAATTTAATATGGAGCCTATTATTTTTGGTTGGAGAAAAGATGGAAAGCATAACTGGTATGGAGATCAAAAACAAACAGCAGTCTTTGAATTCGATGGAATTAAAGATTCAGAAAAAGAAGGATATGGTCATCCATCATCAAAACCAGTACCTCTCATTGCCTACCTAATTAAACAATCTACACAAACGAATGGCTTAGTCCTTGATGGATTTTTAGGAAGTGCATCGACTCTGATTGCTTGTGAAGAACTAAATAGAATTTGTTACGGTGTAGAAATAGAGCCTAAATTTGTTGATGTAGCAGTAAAAAGATATTTGAATTTAGTGGGGAGTGATGAAGAAATAAACTTATTAAGGGATGGAAAAGAGTATAAGTATGAAGATGTTATTAATCTGACTTGATATAAATCAGTATTTGAGTGATATATGTTTATGAGGTGATTAGATGATTTCAAGGGAAATTATACAAAAATTAAAAGAAACTTATCCTGTAGGTACAAGAGTAAAACTAATCCAAATGGAAGATGACCAAGCACCTCCAGCTGGAACTTTAGGCACAGTTTATGGGGTGGATGCCATTGGATCAATCCTAGTAAAATGGGATAATGGTTCAACATTAAATGTAATTTTCAGAGTGGATAGAATAGAAAAAATATCGGATAAAGGTTAAATATAGCCATTATATCCCTTAATTAACTTGACTTATTTTTGACAGTACGGTTATATGTACATACAAAAAAAGATAAGGAGAAAAATATGGCATACAAATACATGAAAACACAGGAAGATTTAAATGAGTTAATCGGCTCTTCAGCAATTACAATGCTTGGACTTTATGAAGGAGAAAATGGAGACTTAGCTTTCCAAGATTATTTAAAAGACTACCTTGAAGATGACACTATTTACATCACAATGGGAAAAACAATTAACGAATTTTACGAAACTAACCTTCCTGAAGATTTAAGAATAGTAAGTTTAAAGTACAACAAGTTAGGAAGACTTCCAATTATAAGGCTTGAGATTGGAGCAAAGTGGTTTGACGACTTTATAGATAATCTTTAAAAAGATTGAAAAATAGCCGATTTATAGGCATAAAAGACTTGACTAATACTCTCCTATACGGGAATATGCATATAACAAAAGCAAAGGAGAGTAAAACCATGAAAAAAGAGCTTTTAGAAAGATTAGAGACAGAAGTTAAAGCTTGCAAAAGATACGCAGAAAGCTCAATAAAAAAATCAAAAGAAGGCAAGATTGGAGCAGCCATTAACCTTTTAGACATAGCAGGAACAGCAAAGAAATGTGCAGACCAAGTTCATGAAGAACTTTGGGGGGTTTCAAAAGGAAATTTAACAGATGAAGAAATTCAACTTTTTGCAGAATCAGAAACACTAGATAGAGAACTTAAGAAAGCTTACAAAGAATTAAACATAGCAAGAAAAAGATAAAAATAAAATTCCAAATAGAGTTTAGGCTCTATTTGTCGTAGTAGAAGTCACAATCAGGTGACTATTTTTTATGCCCATTTTTCAAGGAAGGAGGTCAAATGAAATATAAACCAACAAAATTTATGCTACCTACATCTCACTATGATAAAAACAAAGCAGACTATGCCGTCACCTTTATAGAATGCCTTAAACACACAAAAGGTAGATGGGCAGGTAAAGACTTCAAGCTTATTGACTGGCAAGAAGAAATCATTAGAGACCTGTTTGGAATTGTAAAAGATACAGGATACCGACAATTTAATACAGCCTATATTGAAATACCAAAGAAGATGGGAAAGTCAGAACTTGCAGCTGCTGTAGCACTCCTTCTTACTTGCGGTGATGGAGAAGAAAGAGCAGAAGTTTATGGTTGTGCTGCCGATAGACAGCAAGCAACTATAGTTTTTGATGTTGCAGCTGATATGGTAAGAATGAGTCCAGCACTATCCAAAAGAGTAAAGATTCTAGCATCCCAAAAGAGAATGATATATAAGCCGACCAATTCTTTCTATCAAGTTTTATCTGCAGAGGCTTATTCTAAACACGGATTTAATATTCATGGTGTAGTCTTTGACGAACTTCATACTCAGCCTAATAGAAAATTATTTGATGTTATGACAAAAGGGTCTGGTGATGCGAGAACTCAGCCCTTATATTTCCTCATAACAACTGCTGGGACAGATACCAAATCAATCTGCTACGAGACGCATCAAAAGGCAGTTGATATACTGGAAGGAAGAAAAACGGATCCAACTTTCTATCCTGTAATCTATGGAGCAGACAGAGAAGATGATTGGACAGATGAAAAAGTATGGCATAAAGCAAATCCTTCTCTTGGAATTACAGTTCCTATAGAAAAAGTAAGACAAGCCTGTGAATCGGCTAAACAAAACCCAACTGAAGAAAATGCATTCAGACAATTGAGGTTGAATCAATGGGTCAAACAAGCAATTAGATGGATGCCTATGGAAAAATGGGACTTATGTAATTTTGCTGTTAATGAAGAAGAACTAAAAGGCAGAGTTTGTTATGGGGGTCTTGACCTATCAAGCACAACGGATATTACAGCCTTTGTTTTAGTCTTTCCTCCAATAGATGAAGATGATAAATATCAAATATTACCTTACTTTTGGTTGCCAGAAGATAACCTCGACCTAAGAGTAAAAAGAGACCATGTGAACTACGATCTATGGAAAAAACAGGGCTACATTCAGACAACAGAAGGCAATGTAGTCCACTATGGGTTTATTGAAAAATTTATCGAAGACTTAGGTGAGATATATAACATGCGAGAAATTGCCTTTGACAGGTGGGGAGCAGTTCAGATGGTTCAAAACTTAGAAGGCATGGGTTTTACAGTCGTTCCTTTTGGTCAAGGATTTAAAGACATGTCTCCGCCAACAAAAGAATTAATGAAACTAACTCTCGAAAGAAAAATAGCTCATGGAGGCCATCCAGTTCTTAGATGGATGATGGATAATATTTTTATACGAACAGATCCTGCTGGAAATATAAAGGCAGATAAGGAAAAATCTACAGAGAAAATAGATGGAGTTATTGCTACAATCATGGCACTTGATAGAGCTATAAGGTGTGGAAATGATACAAGTGAATCTGTTTATGATGATAGGGGGTTGATTGTGTTCTAAATAGGGTATATATAATAAAATAGTATTAGGAGGTACAGATAAATGATTAATACAAATAGTTTTCTAAATAACTAAGAGAGGAAAAGAAATCCTCTCAAAAAAGTATAGGAGGATTTATGATATATATAAAAAACTTAATAAAAACTTTGCCAGATAGAAGACTATTTGAAATTGATAGTTTATCAATAGATGAAAATGATAAGATAGCCTTAATAGGTGAGAATGGAACGGGTAAAACTACTCTTTTAAGAATAATATTAGGCTTAGATAAAGACTGTACTGGTCAAGTAAGAGTGGATAGAGAACTGGGTTATTTATTAAATTATGACAGTAAAGTCAAATACTTTTCTGATGAAATCTACTCTAAATCAGAGTTAAGGGCTAATGACAACTACAGTCCAGGCGAAGAACAAAGATTAAAGCTAACAGACCTATTATCAGATAGTTTTAAATTTCTATTAATCGACGAGCCTACATCTCACTTAGACTTAAAGCAAAAGGAAGAACTTATAGGAAAGCTAAACTCCAGAAAAATTGGATACCTTTTAATTTCGCATGATCGTGATTTCATAAATAAAACTTGTAAAAAGATTTTAGAATTAAAGAACGGAAAAATTGAAGAATATAATGGGGACTACAAATTCTATCTTGAAGAAAGAGAGAGAAGACTTAAGTTTAACGAAAAAGAGTATTCAAATTTTATAAAAGAAAAAAGAAGACTTGAAAATTTAGCTAGCAATATAAAAGACCAATCATCAAAAGTAAGAACCACGCCTAAAAGGATGGGAAACTCAGAAGCAAGACTCCATAAGATGGGCGGTCAAGAAAACAAGAAAAAACTAGATAAACAAGTAAAATCTGTAGAGTCCAGAATAAATAAACTAGAAGTAAAAGAAAAACCTAAAGAAGATACAGAAATACAACTATCCATTCCTGATAATAAACGACTACACTCTAAAATTTTGATAAGAGGAGAAAAGCTAAATAAAGAGTTTGGAAATAAGATTTTATTTGAAAAATCAAACTTTCAAATACAAAATAATTCTAAAGTAGCTCTTATAGGAGAAAATGGAAGTGGGAAAACTACACTTTTAAATATGATTCTCTGTAAAGAAAATGTATGGGTGCATCCAAATCTTAAAATAGGTTATTTTAGTCAAATGAGTGATATTTTAGAAGAGGACGCTGATATTCTATCAAATGTATTAAATACGTCTATACATGACGAAACAATGACAAGGATTGTCCTTGCAAGATTAGGATTTAAGACTAATGATGTCTACAAGATTGTAAGTATTTTAAGTGATGGAGAAAAAGCCAAGGTAAAATTGGCTAAAATATTAACATCTGATTTTAACTATCTTATTTTTGATGAACCAACAAACTTTTTAGATATAAATGCTATAGAAAGCTTGGAAAATCTATTGAAATCTTATGATAGACCATTTATATTTGTAAGTCATGATGAGGAGTTTATAAATAACTTAGCAGATACACTTTTAATTATAGAAGATAAAAGAATCAAAAGTTTTAAAGGTAATTTATCACAATACAAAAGTAGAAATAAGAAGACAATAAATGGCAAGGATAGAAATAGTTTATTACTTGATTTTAGAATATCTTCCATAAGTTCTAGACTAGCAATGGAGATACCTAAAGAGGAAAGAAAAAAACTAGAAGATGAATATAATAAACTCATTGAAGAAAGAAAAAAATAAATTTTAGCATCTACAAAAGTAGGTGCTTTTTTCATACCTAATTTAAGGAGGTGGTAATATAAACATTTTAAACTTAATATTTAAGTCAAGAGACAAACCTAAAGACGGGGAGAGGATATCTTCATCGTCTTTTTTATTTGGGAGAACAACAGCAGGCAGGAATGTAAACGAATTTACTGCCATGCAAATGACAGCAGTTTATTCATGCGTGAGAGTTCTTGCTGAAACCTTGGCAGGACTTCCTCTTCATTTATATAAAAGAGGAAATTCAAACTCTAAGGAAAAAGCAAAAGAACACGCTATATATTTTCTTTTACACGATGAACCTAATACTGAGATGACTTCATTTGTATTTAGAGAAACACTAATGACTCATCTTCTACTTTGGGGTAATGCCTATGCTCAGATAATACGCAATGGAAGAAATGAGGTCATTGGACTTTATCCCTTAATGCCAAACAAGATGACCGTTATGAGAAGTGAAGATGGAGAAATCTTTTATAAATACAATCACAAATCAGAAGAAGTTTATCTTTTAAAAGAAGATGTCCTTCATATACCTGGACTTGGTTTTGATGGTCTTATTGGCTACTCACCAATTACCATGGCTAAAAATGCTATAGGTATGACTATGGCTTGTGAAGATTATGGTGCTAGCTTTTTCCAAAATGGAGCACAACCAGGTGGGGTTTTAGAACATCCAGGTATTATCAAAGACCCAGAAAGAGTAAGGGAGTCATGGAACGCAGCCTTTCAGGGGCCTAAAAATGCCAATAAAGTGGCTGTACTTGAAGAAGGGATGAAATACCAACCCATAGCCATAGCACCAAGTGAGGCCCAGTTTTTGGAAACTAGAAAGTTTCAGTTAAATGAGATAGCAAGAATATTTAGAATACCACCTCATATGATTGGTGACTTGGAAAGATCATCATTTTCAAATATAGAACAACAGTCACTTGAGTTTGTTAAATACACCCTTGATCCTTGGATTGTTCGTTGGGAGCAATCCTTAGAAAGAGCACTATTAACAAAGAAAGAAAAAGAATCCTACTTTATTAAATTTAATCTTGATGGACTTCTAAGAGGAGACTATGAATCAAGAATGAATGGATATGCTGTAGGAAGACAGAATGGTTGGATGAGTGCAAATGACATAAGAGAATTAGAAAATTTAGATAGGATATCAGCTGAAGAAGGTGGTGACCTATACCTTGTAAATGGAAATATGCTACCACTTGACAAGGCAGGTAGTTTTTATCAGCGGAAAGGAGAAGAAATAAATCCTAATGAAGAACAATAAAATATTTTGGAATTGGAAAAAGGATTCAAATGAACTCTATATAGATGGAGTAATCGCTGAAGAGTCTTGGTTTGATGATGAAATCACTCCAAGGCTCTTTTTTGAAGAATTAAAAAATAAAAGTGGAGACATAACTGTGTGGATCAACTCCCCTGGTGGAGATTGTATAGCTGCATCACGAATTTACACCATGCTTTTAGAACACAAGGGAAATGTGACCATTAAGATTGATGGGCTTGCAGCATCAGCAGCATCGGTCATTGCTATGGCAGGAACTGAAGTATTGATGAGTCCTACCTCACTAATGATGATTCATAACCCTTTAACTGTGGCAATTGGAGATTCAAAAGAAATGCAAAAAGCTATAGACATGTTAAAGGAAGTAAAGGAATCAATCATCAATGCCTATGAGATTAAGACAGATTTATCCAGAGAAGAGATTTCCAATCTAATGGATGGAGAGACTTGGTTTGATAAGAACAAGGCTATTGAGATGGGCTTTTGTGATGGAACTCTCACTGATAGAAGAAAAGATGAAAAAGTTACGAACATGGTCTTTTCAAGGCGAGCAGTTACAAACTCGCTATTAACAAAGATAAATAAAGAAGTGAAAACTCACTCAATGAGTGAGGTCGAAGGCAGATTAAACAAAATTAAAAACACTTGGAGGTAAAGGTATGAACTTAAAAGAACTAATGGAAAAGAGAACTAAAGCTTGGGATGAGGCAAAATCATTTGCTGAATCTAAGAAAGACGAAAATGGTCTAATGTCTGATGAAGATTTTAAAACATATGAAGAGATGGAAAGAAGTATCGAGAATTACACTCGTGAAATTGAAAGAAAGAAGAGGGAAGAAGAAATGGATAAAACTTTAGAAAAACCTACTACCCAAGCATTAACAAATGAACCTGCTACTTTTAATGAAGAAGAAAAACCAATGAGGGCAAGAAATGTCTATAAGAAGTCTATGATGAAAGCATTAAGAACTAACTTTAGAGATATTTCTAATGAATTAAAAGTAGGAACAGATGAGAGTGGTGGATATTTAGTTCCAGAAGAAATGGAAGTAGATATTGTTAATGGTCTTGAAGATGAAAATATTGTAAGAAAACTAGCTACAAAAGTTCAAACTTCAGGACTTCATAAAATCAACATTGCAGCTACAAAGCCAGCAGCCCTATGGGTTGAAGAAGGTGGTCAACTTACTTTTGGAGATGGAACATTCGACCAAGTATCACTTGATGCGCACAAACTTCATGTTGGAATTAAAGTTACTGAAGAACTTCTATATGATGCAGCCTTTAATTTAGAAAAATACATCACTGAAGAATTTACTAGAGCACTAGCAAATGCTGAAGAGGATGCCTTCTTAAATGGCGATGGAGTAAATAAACCTACAGGAATTTTTGACTCTAAAAAGGGTGGAGAACTTGGAGGAACAACAAAGGCTCAAACAATTACTGCAGATGAACTCATTGATTTAGTTTACTCTCTAGATAGACCATATAGAAAGAAAGCAGCCTTCATTTTAAATGATGCAACAGTTGCTCAAATTAGAAAGCTTAAGGATGTAAATGGTGCATATATTTGGCAACCATCACTTAAAGATGGAGAACCAGATAGACTTTTAGGATATCCTGCTTATACATCTGCCTTTGCTCCTAAAGCTGAAAAAGGAAAACTTGCAGTAGCCTTTGGCGATTTTTCGTACTACAAGATTGGAGATAGAGGAAATAGGTCATTCCAAGACTTAAAGGAATTATTTGCTGGTAATGGCATGGTAGGTTTCTTAGGTAAAGAAAGAGTAGATGGAATTTTAGTTTTAAGAGAAGCAGTTAAACTTTTAAAAATCGGTGCTACTGCATAAGGAGTAAATTATGATTACTCTTGAGGAGGCAAAGTCCTATTTAAGGGTGGATTTTGATGATGAGGATGAGATGATTGAATCTCTCATCCAATCATCGATAAAGCACTCCATGGATGTAGCAAGGGTTGATAGTGAAGAAGACCTTTCTAAAAATCCAAATGGAAAGATAGCCGTCCTATATATGACAGCTTATCTTTATGAACATAGAGAAGAGGCAGATTATTCTGAACTAAACTTAACTCTAAGGGCTTTATTATTTGGAATGAGAAAGGCTGAATTCTAATGAGGATATCAGATTTAAATAGAAAAATAACCTTTCAAAATAAAAATGTTGAGGTGGATGGAATTGGTAACCATAAATCAGTATGGACGGATTATCTAGAAACTTCAGCCTATATATCGTTTCAAGGTAAAGGTGAAGAAGTTTTTCTTGGGATGGAAGTAGACAGGTCAGATATTTCTTTTACTGTAAGATTTCAAAATAGGTTGAAGAATATTAATACTTCAGAGTATAGAATTCTATTTGATGATGAAAAGTACAATATCATCTCAATTGACTTTATGAACTACAAAAACAGACTTATAAAGTTTATGTGTAGGAAGGTGAGTAGATGAATGTAAAAATTGAAAACCTAGCCAGTGAAATAATGAAGGGCTTAGAAGAATATTCTGATATGGCAACAGATGAAGTCAAAAAGGAAGTCAAAAAAGCTGGCAGCAATATTAGAAAAGATATACAAGAAAATGCACCTGTAGGAGAAACAAAGAAATATTCTAAGTCTTGGTCTGTAAAAACTATGAAAGAAACTTCAAACTCAATAGAACTCGTAGTTCACTCAAGAAATAGATACCAACTGGCTCATCTACTTGAAAAAGGTCACGTTCTAAGACAGGGAGGAAGAGTTTCTGCTAAGCCTCATATTGGACCAGCTGAGGAGAAAGGAATCAGAGAATTGGAAGAAAATATAATGAGGAAATTACAAGATGCACCCTCCCGATGAAAGAATACTAAATCAAAGATTTCTATCTTTCTATCGTAGGGCACGAGAACATTTTTCCATGATTAGAATTTGGAGGAAGAAAAATGGATAGGTTATTAAAGATAATTGAAGATATAGGACTTCCATTTGCATACTCACACTTTGCTGAAGGAGAAAGTCCAGACCCACCATTTTTGGTTTATCTATTTCCAAAGAATAAACACTTTGGTGCAGATGGAGTAGTTTTCTATAAAAACACCCAGATAGACTTAGAACTATACACCGATAAAAAAGATTTAAAATTAGAAGAAAAGATAGAAGAGATACTTGATAGAGAAAAAATCTATTATGAAAAATCTGAAGTTTGGATTGCATCAGAAAGACTCTATGAAGTTTTATACGAGTTTACTATGGAGGTAAAAAATGGCTAATAAAGTTAAATTTAATATTTGTAATGTTAATGACCTAACCCCACGAGCCTTGCGAGTGGAAGGTAGGTCAGATGTCACGCAATCCAATTCTCTGCGACTGATAAGGAGCGAAGAGAATTGTGATGGAGCTGACTCACTACAATTTATGGGAGGTAACAATTATGGCAAATAAGGTAAAGTTTAATATTTGCAATGTGCATTATGCATTATTCGATAAAGCTGAAGAGGGCGTTATTAAATATAAGACACCAGTGCCAATGCCTGGTGCTGTTTCAATTTCATTAGATCCAAACGGGGAACCTGAAAGCTTTTATGCAGATGGAATTGAATACTACACTATTTCAAACAATATGGGATATGACGGAGATTTAGAAATTGCTCTTATTCCAGAATCCTTTAGGACTGATGTTTTGATGGAAAAATCAGATTCAAATAAAGTTCTAATTGAGTCTTCAAATTCTGAAACTGCAAACTTTGCACTGTTATTTGAGTTTGATGGAGACCAAAAGAAAATCCGCCACGTCATGTATAATTGCTCAGCAGCAAGACCTACCCTTGAAGGAGAAACCAACGAGGAATCAAGAGAAGTTCAACCAGAAACACTGTCTATTCAAGCAAGACCACTTCCAAATGGTAATGTAAAAGCTAGAACAGGAGAAGAGACTACAAAGGAAACTTATGATGGGTGGTACAAGTCAGTCTATATGCCAACAGAAACTACGGTAACACTTTCAAGAGCAAGTGTTGGAGGTAAATAAATATGGCATTAACGAAGAAAATTCAAATCGATGAGCAAGAAGTTGTTTTCCGTGCATCAGCAGCTATCCCAAGAATCTATAGGCTTAAATTTGGAAGAGATATCTTCAAAGACTTAATGAAACTTGAAAAATCCATGAAGAAAAATGATGAGGATAAGTCTAATCTTGACATAGGTTCACTAGAACTTTTTGAAAATATAGCCTATGTAATGGCTAAACATGGAGATAAATCTGTGCCAGATAGTCCAGAAGAATGGTTAGATAATTTCTCAACTTTTTCAATTTATCAAATTCTACCTCAGCTAATTGAATTATGGGGGCTTAACATAAAGTCGGAAGAAGTTCCTAAAAAAAAGTAAGACCAACAGAAAGACCAATGACTACACCCTTGTTTCTATTAAGGGCAGTAGAACTTGGTCTTTCTGTTTCTGATTTATCCCTACTAACAATTGGACTTGTAAATGATATGTTCACAGAAAAGAATAATGATGACTATAAATATAAGGAAGTAGCTACGCAAGAAGACTTTGATAAGTTTTAATCTACTTATGGTATAATTGTATAGTATTAAGATTAGAATTTACGGAGTGTGCTAATGAAAAAAGCTATATTAACAATTTCAAAAGTAATAATATTTTTTATTGTATGGGCAGTCTTGTCTACTGTGATAGATATTCCTGTCGAAAATCCTGTTATTTGGAGATTTATCGCTGAGTTAATTCCTTTAGTAGTTATAATTATATTAACTTGGCTTTTTATTAGAATTGAGAAACAAAAGTTAAGAATTCCAATTAATGATAATTCGCTAAGAGGTTTACTCATGGGGATATTTGTCGGTATTTTATGGCTTGGCTTCTCTGCTGGCTTGCTTATACTAACTAATTATTTGAAAATAACTGAAATAAATAATGTTCCTATGTTATGGATTTGGATAATATCAGCCTTTATAAATGTTATTATGCAAGAACTTCTTGTTAGAGGTTACATTTATCAACTTATAAAAAAAGAGTATAATTTGCCAGTTGCAATTGTTGTAACCACAGTCATATTTTCATTGTTGCATGGAGGTACTATTGAAGCAGGAATAATTCCTGTGTTGAATGTTGTAACAATGTGTTTATTCACTACATTCTTATATGAAGCTGAAGGTACTATTTTAGCTCCTACTATGAGCCATGCTATATGGAATATAATAGGTGGACTTATTTTGGGAGGGGTTAGATTAGCTGACGATTATCCAAGCTTGATTACAATGACACCTTCAAAAAATCAGATTTTATCTGGAGGAGATTGTATGATAGAAGGGAGTGTTATCGTTCTAATAACAAACATTATTCTAATGTTAATTTTTTATAAAAGGTATAAAAATAACACCAAGAAAGCGTGAACTTCATTTTAACTAAAAAATATATTTACAGCACTTACTAATTTGTAGGTGCTTTTTTGATGCCTAAAATTAAGGAGGTGAGATATTGGCAAATAGAATAAAAGGGATAACTGTTGAGATTGGTGGGGATACTACCAAACTTCAAACTGCATTAAAACAAGTTAATACGGAGATTAAACATACTCAATCGGAACTGCGTGATGTCAATAAACTTCTTAAACTTGATCCTGGAAATACAGAACTTATCTCCCAAAAGCATAAGCTATTAGGACAGACCTTAGAAGAAACAAAGAACAAATTAACATCTTTAAAAGAGGCACAAAAACAAGCTGAACAGGCTCTTGCAGAAGGTAGAATTTCACAAGAGCAATATGATGCTCTTAAACGAGAGATTATTGAAACAGAACAAGCCCTTAAATCTCTAGAAAGGCAAGGGGCAACCACAAATCAGACTCTTCAAAACATAGCTATTACTGGAGAAAAATGGCAAAACACAGGGCAAAATATAGAAAACGTGGGAAGAAAAATGATGCCAGTATCTCTTGCAGTAGCAGGTCTTGGAGTAGCAGCTGTAAAGACTGCATCAGATTTTGATTCTGGTATGTCAAAGGTAAAAGCAGTATCTGGTGCAACAGGGTCCGACTTTGATGCCCTAAGGGAAAAGGCTCGTGAAATGGGAGCCAAAACAAAGTTCTCAGCATCTGAAGCGGCAGAGGCTATGAACTACATGGCTATGGCTGGTTGGAAAAGTAAAGATATGATTAGTGGTATTGAAGGAGTCATGAACCTTGCTGCAGCTAGTGGTGAGGACTTAGCTACTACTTCAGATATCGTAACAGATGCCCTTACAGCCTTTGGTTTAAAAGCAGAAGATTCTTCTCACTTTGCTGATGTTCTTGCTGCTGCATCATCTAATGCCAATACCAATGTTTCATTAATGGGTGAAACCTTCAAATATGCTGCACCTATTGCTGGGACACTTGGCTATTCAGTTGAAGATACAGCAGTAGCTATAGGTTTAATGGCTAACGCAGGAATAAAAGGCTCACAAGCAGGGACAGCTTTAAGGTCTGGACTAACAAGACTCGCATCACCAACTAAAGAAGTTATTAATGGAATGTCCATGTTGGGATTATCTATTGAAGATGTACAGGGCCTTTCACTTGATGAAACTCTAAGCACCTTTAGAGTTGCCTTTGCCAATTTAGATGGAACTCAAAAAGCACAAGCAGCATCCATGATATTTGGTAAAAATGCCATGTCTGGAATGTTGGCAATCATAAATGCCAGTGAGAAAGACTACAATAGTTTGAGTGATGCAATCTATAATGCAGATGGAACAGCAGAAAAAATGGCTGCTACTATGCAGGATAACCTAGCTGGTCAATTAAAGATTTTACAATCTGCCTTAGAAGAATTAGCCATATCCTTTGGAGAACTTTTAATGCCTGCTGTTAGAAAATCAGTAGATATATTAACAAAACTGGTAAATGGACTTAATGCACTTCCAGGACCAGTAAAAGGTATTATTGCAGGTATCGGTCTTTTTATAGCTGCTCTTGGTCCAGTTCTTATGATTGTAGGAAAACTTATCTGGTCAATAGGAACTATTATGACCAAAGGACCTCTAATAGTAGGAGGAATAACTAAGATAGTTGGAATCTTTACAGGTACGCTTATACCAGCAATTACTGCAGTAGTATCAGCCATTGGGATTGTTCCTATTGCTATTGGTGCAGTAATAGCTGGTCTTGTTCTTTTATGGAAGAAGTGCGACTGGTTTAGAGAAGGGGTCATCTCCATATGGGAAACTATTAAGGAATCAACTGTTGCCATTTGGAATGGAATAAAAGAATTCTTCGTAAACCTATGGCAAGGGATATCTGATTCATGGACAAGTACCTGGACTGAAATCACAAGTTTTCTATCAGAATTCTGGTCTGGATTTATTGAAGGTGTTAAGACTACTTGGAAAGGCATCAAGGACTTCTTTGCCAACCTATGGAATGGACTTTCTGAAGGATGGAATACTATCTGGACATCTATAACTACCTTTCTAACTGAATCTTGGAATACCTTTATTGAGGGAGCAAAGAGTCTATGGCAAAGTTTAGGAGAATTCTTTACAAGCCTATGGACGGGAATTCAAACTACTTTTACTAATATATGGACAGCTATTTCAACTACAACTACAGAAGTATTTACAGCAGTTGGTGAGTTTATCAGGACTACTTGGGAAGGTATTAAGACTTTAATTTCAACAGTTCTTGATGCAATTAAAGTAAAAGTAGAGACTATTTGGAATGGACTAAAAGAGTTTTTAACAACAGTCATTACTGCAATTAGAGAATTTATTTCTACATCCTGGACCAATATAAAAACGACTGTTGAAACTATCTTGACTTCCATTAAGACAGTCCTTGAATCAATCTGGAATGGGATAAAGACCTTTATCTCATCAACAATGAATAATATTAAGACCTTTGTTTCATCTGCTTGGAATTCCATAAAGTCGACAATTTCCTCTGCAGTGAATACTGCAAAGTCAGCAGTATCTTCTGCATTTAATTCTATGAGATCAAGTATTTCATCGACCATGTCAAATATTCAGTCAACTATTAGAAATGGATTTAATAATGCGGTTAATCATATTAAGAATTTGGCATCTCAAGCTTATACATGGGGAGCCGATATGATTAACGGAATTGCAAGAGGGATTAGAAGTGCGATTAGCAATGTTACATCGGCTGTATCGAATGTAGCATCAACTATTAGGTCTTACCTGCACTTCTCTGTGCCAGATGTTGGGCCACTAACTGACTACGAATCATGGATGCCTGATTTTATGGAAGGTCTATCTAAGGGGATAGAAAAGAGCAGAAGACTAGTACAATCTTCAATGAAAAATGTCGCAAGTGATTTGGTTTTAAGCCCCAATATATCATCTCTAGGTATTGGGGGACACGATAAAGAACCTACTGTAAATGGAATTGATATAGGAAGACAAATATCCGATGCACTTGCAAACATAAATTTAAAATCGGAAAATTCTGGAGATATAGTTATACCAGTTTATCTTGGAGGCACACTCCTTGATGAAGTTATTGTTAATGCATCTATGCGTAAGAATTTAAGGAGTGGAGGTAGATAATGACCTAACTCAAAATCTGTGATTTTGTTGGTAGGTCAGATGCAGTCTCACCCCATGAACAAGGAGCAAAGCGACGCAGTGAATGGAGGTGTAGTCGTATAATGAAATATCAATCATATTTAATTATTGAAGGAGTAGACCTACCTCTACCAAATTCTTATGATTTGGAGTTTAGAGACATAGAGGCAGATACTGGAGGAGAAACAGAGGCAGGTACAATTCAGAGGGATATTGTTAGAAATAAAGTAGCGAGTATTTCTGTAAGTTTTTCTTGTAGTCCTAAACTTGTGAAGATATTGAGTGGTCTTGCTAACAAGTCTAATCTTAAAGTTAAATTCTTAGATACAGAAACGTTGGAACTCAAAGAGACACAAATGTATATGGACAAGTTTCAAGTCAAATTAATAAAAGATACTTCTTATAAGGGATTGTGGGAAGTATCTTTTTCATTGGAGGAGTACTGATGTATCCAACAAGCAATGAATATAAAATAGTTATAAAAAAGAACTCTCGTAAATTTTACTGGACGGGAAATATCATCTTAAAAGATGAAACAATCATTCAATTTACAAATAATGACATTTTAAAAGGATCTGGATACATTCATCGTTCATGCTCTGGATCTTCTGAACTTGAAATAGGTACGGTTTATGCTGGAGAATTTGGAATTAGTCTTTTTTCAAATATAGATAGGTATTCTTTAGAGGACTCAAAGCTAGAACTTTTTTACCATCAAGAATTAGAAAATGAAAAGATAGAAACTATACCAATGGGAATTTTTGATGTTACTGAGGCGAATAGGTCTAAGAAAATTTTAGAACTAAAAGGTTATGACTATATGCTTAGATTTGATAAGAATTTCCCAGTAACAGATACCTTTGGCACAGCCTTTGAATTACTAAGTCTTTCATGTGAGAAGTGTAAGGTAGAACTAGGTATGACAGAAGATGAGGTGAAAGCTTTTGTTAATGGTGAAGAAGTTTTGGCAATTTATCAAGATCATGATATAGAAACTTACAGGGACTTTATTCACTATATAGCATCGACTCTTGGTGCTTTTGCTGGGGTTTCACGTGATGGTAAGTTGGTTTTAAAGAAGTATGCAGAAAGCATATCAACTGAAATTAAAACAAGAGAAAGATTTTCTTCATCAATATCAGATTTTAAGACAAGATATACAGCTATTAACTCAACGAATGCAAAGACTAAAATAGCTGAATACTATTCTTTAGAAAATGATGATGGCTTAACTATGAATCTTGGAATAAATCCACTTATGCAATTAGGGCTTCCAGAAAAAAGAAAAAGAATGTGTGAGGTTCTTCTTACTGAAATTTGTAAGATTCATCACACACCTTTTGACATGGTAACAATAGGAGACCCCAGCCTTGATGTAGGAGATAGGATAGCTATTTCTTACGAAGAAGAAAAAATTGAAGGGCTTATTACTGACATTGAATATAAGATAAATGGAAAGCACAGGATTTTAGGAGTTGGGAAAAACCCCTATTTATCTAAGGCTAAAAGTAAGAATGATAAAAATATAGTTGGACTTTTAAATCAGATTGAATCTGAAAAATTAGTAGTTCATGCCTACTCCAATTATACTGCCTTTAATCTTTCTACTACAGACACACCAATAATTCGTATAGAATTTGCCTCCAATAAAGAAACGGAGGCTCTTTTTAATGCTTCTATACTGTTAAACATAATTTGTGATACTGAGGAAAAGCCTAGGAAGATTTTCAGAAAAGTGAAAAGACAAGTTGAAGTTTTAACTGAAGAAGGAAAGTCTTATGACCCACCAAAGTTTGAAGATAAGGAAGAAATAGAAGAACTTGAGTTTATAGAAAGTGTAGAGATACCAACAAGAGTAGTTATAAATTACGTATTTAACGATACAAGGATTGAACACCACATTCCAAAAGAGACTTACTTAAGTGGAGCTCATATTCTAAATCTATTCTATCCATTAACTAAGTTGCAGGAAAATACCATGAACACCTTCTCTGTACTTATAAGATTAGAAACAGGGCAAGCTATGATAGGTAAAGATAATGCAATAGCTGCCATAAGTGGACAGTCGTTAGGATCAACGGAAAGCTGGGATGGAAAGCTAAAGATTGATGAATCTTGGAAGAAGATAAAACTTGAGCACTCATTTTTACTTAGAAAGCTTGGAGAAGAATATGTGGTAGAAAGGCAAGTTCCAAAGCCGATTATGTTTAATGAGAAGGTTGCAAGATTTAAATATGAGGGTCTCAAGTTAGGAAACTTAAATGAAGAATTAAGTTATGAATTAAAAGAAGAGGAGGAAGAAACAAATGCTGAAGGGTAAATCAATCATCGAACTAACTGATGTGAGGACAAATAAGAAGGAGGTTTATGAAGAAGAAAACCTAATAACAAATGCTGTACCGGATTTGCTAAGACTTAATCCAATGGGGTTAATGTATCCCATAGGAGAATCTAGAATAACAGAATATGATAAAGAGATATTTCCAATAGCAAAAAAATGCTATGGAGGAATTTTACTTTTTGAAGACAAGCTGTTAGAAGATCCAGACAAAATATTTGCTCCATCGGATAATCAAATCATTGGTTTTGCATCAAATGATGTCAATCAGACAGATGCTCTAAAAAGAGGATCAGCCAATTTAACAGAAACGACCCAACTTGAAAATGGTCATAAGTTTGTTTGGGATTTTTCTACATCTCAAGCTAATGGGAGGATATTATCTTTAGCCCTCACACACTATAGGGGAGGTAAATACTTTTACGGAGATACTCATGGGAAAGATCCTTTTATTTTACTAAACAGGACTTATTTTTATAATAACCGAGAATTATCAGACAGCTTTAACGGTTGTGTTGAGATGGATTTAGAAAATAATTCATTAGTATCAATTTGGCCTATAGATGAAAAATCTATAGAGCTGATTAAATTGAAAGTGCCTTTTACAAGTATTGGTTTAGATGATTCTATTAATGGTAAAGCTAACTATACAGAAGAGAAAATTATTATTGATGTATCAGAATTTTTTAGTCAATGCTATGAATGGTATGAAACTTGTTTTTATGATGGTGAGGATGGATATTGGTACGGCTTTGGAACTAAAAGAGAAAAGTTAGTAAGAATAAAGATTAATAAGGATGATTATTCTACTAAAACTGATGTATGGTCTTTAAATAGTATACGTCTGCCTACTTTAGGAAGGTACAACAAAAAAACAAGTAGTTACTGTCATCGTTATAGCTATTGTTGCATTAAAAATGGATACCTTTATGTAATTGGCCAATATTCTACAGATAAAGTATATAAAATTAACATAAATAATCCTGTAGATATTTCAATAATAGAATTGGGAAAAAAAGTTGATATTAGTAGATATTCGGGAGAATACAACTATTTATATAATTGGGGTGATTATATTCTAGGATTTGATTTTGCTATAGATAAAAACGATCAAGTTATAGTGAAGGATGACCCTAGTTATGATGGTAAATTACCAAAATATTTAATGACGGAAGTAAAAACTATAGGTCCATTAGCTATAGGATTTGGTGGATATGAAGAAAAATTTTATAAGCTATTGTATCTACACACCCCATATCTAGGAACAATAAATAACCTATCAAGCCCAATATTAAAAACTGCAGATAAGACAATGAAAATAACGTATACATTAACAGAGGAGGAATAAAATGAATAAGTTTTTAGAGATATTAAAAGTATGCTTTACAGCTATTGGTGGTTGCCTAGGATTTTATCTTGGAAGTGTAGATGCTTTTATTTACACACTACTTGCTTTTGTAATAGCTGACTATTTGACAGGGGTTTTAAGAGCAGGGGTCGAAAGAAAGTTATCCTCTTCCATAGGATTTAAAGGGATAGCAAAAAAGATAATGATTTTTATAGTAGTAGGGATAGCAAATCTATGTGATGTAAATTTAATTAAAGGTGATGGAACAATGATAAGAACAGCCATCATCTTTTTTTATATAGCAAATGAAGGGCTTTCTATTTTAGAAAATTCTGTAGCTTTAGGATTGCCAGTACCAGAAAAATTAAAAAGAGTATTAGAACAATTCAAGGAGGAAAAATAAATGAGTAATAGTCCATTAGTACAAGCAAGAATTCTTTCACCAAACCATAGTGGAAGAAGAAATCAAAAGATTACTAAAATAGCAATCCACCATGCAGCAGGAGTTATAAATGGTAGAAATCTTGCTGGAGTATTTGTACCAAGGTCAAGACGTGCATCAGCTAACTATAACTTAGGATCCGATGGAGTCATTGTTTTAGGAGTAGATGAATCTAACAGACCATGGACAACCTCATCTTCTTGGTGTGACAATAGAGCAGTCACAATTGAAGTAGGAAACTCTACGAGAGGACCTCAGTGGTTAGTTTCTGATTACGTTTTAAATAGACTAATTGATTTAGTTGCAGATATCTGTAGGAGAAATGGAATCTATCCTTGTACCTATACTGGAGGTAAGGATGGTGTACTTCAAAAGCATGAATGGTATTCTAATACAAATTGTCCTGGACCATACCTTGGCAGTAAGTTCCCATATATCGCAAGAGAAGTCAATAAAAGACTAAGAGGAAATAATACTATTAGTAAATCAATAGGTGGACTATATAGAGTTAGAAAATACTGGTCTGATGTTAAAAGCCAGAAGGGGGCATTTAAGAATTTAGATAATGCCAAAAGATGCGCCGATAGATTTAGATTAAAGGTATTTGATGCTAATGGTAAGATAGTATATCCAGTTGGGAAGACAATCGATGAGTTAGCAAAAGAGGTTATAAGTGGAAAATGGGGGAATGGAGCAGAAAGAAAAAGAAGGTTAACTCAAGCTGGATATGATTATAAAGTGGTTCAGAAGAGAGTAAATCAGCTAATTTAATAAAATGATTGTGGCTTAATGGATTTTTAAATTAGAAATCTATTAAGCCTTTTTTATTTTACCATCCTATTTCAGTATTTCTTATGGCATATATTAAGACCTTAATATTACTCAAAAACACACCCTATGTCCTAAGGAATATAGGGGAAAGTAAAACAAGGTTAAAAATAGCCTTAATTTCTTTGCCTGTGATATAGGAGGTGGAGTATGAGAGTAGAGAAGTTTGAAGGTGAAAAAAAAGTTATAAAAACTGAATACACTGATATGGATTTAAAAGCAGAGCTTAATTTCTATCTATCCGATAAATTCATTCAAGACCTATTTCTTTTAGATGAAATCAGTCTTGAAGAATATAGGAAAATTAGGAGAGAAAACATTAAAAAATTCAGACCTATTCTTTCAGAATTAATGCTATAAGACTTGATAAATACTCATTTGTACGGGAATATAGCACTAAGAGAAAGAGAGGTGAGACGATGAAAAAGATAACAAAAATAGAAGCAAATCAAAAAGAAGAATCTACATTAAGAGTCGCTGCTTATGCAAGAGTATCGACAGATGAGGAAGCTCAGCTTGTGAGTCTTAAAACGCAAAAAGCACACTACGAAAAGACGATAGCAGAGAACAATTCATATACTTTTGCAGGCCTATACTTTGACGAAGGCATTACTGGAACAAAGAAAGAATGTAGAGACGGACTTCTAAAAATGCTAAAAGACTGTGAAGACAGAAAAATAGACTTTATACTAACAAAATCCATCTCAAGGCTTGCAAGAAACACGACAGATTGTTTGGAAATTGTAAGAAGGCTACTTGATTTAAACATTGGCATCTATTTTGAAAAAGAAAACATTGATACCAGGACAATGGAAAGTGAGTTGATGTTATCCATACTTTCATCTCTTGCAGAAAGTGAGTCCAGGTCTATATCAGAAAATAACAAATGGTCCATAAAGAAAAGATTTCAAAATGGAACTTTTATCATATCAAGCCCACCTTATGGCTATGAGAATATAGATGGAAAGATGGTAGTGAATGAAGAAGAAGGAAAAATAATTAAAGAAATATTTGAACAATATCTTTCAGGTATGGGAACGCATAAAATAGCAGATGACTTAAATAAGAGAAAGATTAATGGACAAAAAGGAGCAAGCTGGCATGGTTCGACTATAAACGGCATCTTAAAAAATGAAAAATATACAGGGGATGTCATATACCAAAAGACCTATACAGACGATGGCTATAAGAGACACAAGAATAAGGGAGAAGAAGACCAATATAAGATAATAGATAACCATGAAGCCATAGTAAGTAGAGAGGACTTTGAGAAAGTACAAGAATTAATAAGACTTAGAGCCATAGCAAAAGGAAATGGGAAAAACACTAAAAGATATCAAAATAGATATAGTCTATCGGGGAAAATCAAGTGTGGCGAGTGCGGTTCAAACTTTAAGAGAAGACATCACTATAATGGCAAAGATAAATATATAGCTTGGACTTGTAGTGAACACCTAAAAGATATTAATAAATGTTCTATGAAGTTTATTAAAGACAAGGACTTAAAACTAGCTTTTGTAACTTTAATAAACAAGCTAATCTTTGGAAAAGATAGTATCATTACACCACTTTTGAAATCATTAAAGGGTGTGGACAGCAAGGGAGAAGTTGTGAAGATAAATAAAATAGAAGAAGGCTTAGAAAAACTAAAGGAAAGAAAAGAGGTTCTAAATAAACTAATAACCTCAGGTGTTTTAGATGCAAGCATTTACGCAAAAGAAAGCAGTGAAATTTCAAGTGAAGAAAGTTATCTACTCAAAGAAAAGGAAAGAAGTAAAAAAGCCATCCTTGGAAATGATGAAGAAATAAGAGAACTTGAAAAACTAATAGGAATCTTAGATAAAAGTAAAACGTTAGATCACTTTGACGGTGACTTGTTTGAAGAAATCATTGACCATATTCAGGTTGTTAATAGAGAAACCCTGGATTTTCATTTAAGGTGTGGACTTGTACTTAGAGAGGAAGTGAAAAAGGATGTCTAGGTTATGCTATGGCTATACCATAAGAGACGGAAGATTAGAAGTTCAAGAAACAGAAGCTGAAAATATAAGAAAAATCTTTAAAAATTATCTTGCTGGCAATGCCCTTATAAAGTCGGCAGACCTTGCAGGCGTGAAGAAAAACAGCTCAAGTGTTAAAAGAATCCTAACCAATAAAAAGTATTTAGGAAATGACATCTATCCCAAGATAATAGATAGAGAAAGTTTTGAGAAGGCAGGTCAAATGTTAAAAGAAAGGGCAGTGGCCATGGGACGAGTTTGGGAAAAGGAAGAGAAAATTATTAAAGTTCCTTGTAAGTTTAGGAATAAAGAGGAAGGAGTTCTACCAATAGATCCCTTTGAACGAGCAAGCTATCAGTTTAAGTTAATCGAGGTGATAGATGATGAATAGCAAGGTCATAGTCATACCAGCTAGAAAGAAAAAAGGAAATTCCATCAAGGGATCAGAAAAGAAAAAACTAAGAGTAGCTGCCTATGCAAGAGTGTCAACAGACAGCGATGAACAAGCAACTTCTTATGACACTCAAGTAGACCACTACACAAACTATATTAAGAAAAATCCAGATTGGGAATTTGCTGGAGTGTTTTCTGATGAAGGGGTTAGTGGAACCTATACCAAGAAAAGAGACGGCTTTAACAAAATGATTGAAGAAGCCATGGAAGGAAATATCGACTACATCATTACTAAATCCATTTCAAGGTTTGCTAGAAACACACTAGACTGCTTAAAATATATTCGTAAACTTAAAGAAAACAACATCCCAGTTTACTTTGAAAAAGAAAACATCAACACCATGGATGCCAAGGGAGAAGTCCTCCTTACCATTATGGCATCCCTTGCACAACAAGAGAGCCAGTCATTATCGCAAAATGTAAAGTTAGGCTTTCAATATAGATTTCAACAAGGTCAAGTCCAAGTAAACCATAAGCGTTTCCTTGGTTACACCAAGGATGAAAACAAGCAACTAGTGATTGACCCAGAGGGTGCGGAGGTTGTTAAACGGATTTTCAGAGAATACCTTGAGGGAGCCAGCCTATTACAGATAGCAAGAGGACTAGAAGCGGACGGAATTCTAACAGCGGCAGGGAAATCAAAATGGAGACCAGAAACACTGAAAAAAATATTGCAAAATGAAAAGTACATCGGAGATGCCCTTCTACAAAAAACATATACAATTGATTTCCTTTCTAAAAAGCGAGTTAAAAATAACGGAATCGTTCCCCAGTATTATGTAGAAAACAGCCATGAGCCTATTATTCCACGCGAGCTTTTTATGCAGGTTCAAGAAGAGATGGTTCGAAGAGCGAATCTCCGAGGAGGTAAAGGCGGTAAAAAGAGAGTCTATAGTAGTAAGTATGCTTTATCAAGTATTGTTTACTGTGGGCAATGCGGTGATATTTACCGACGAGTACATTGGAATAACCGAGGTTACAAGTCTATTGTTTGGAGATGTGTTAGTCGTTTAGAGGAAAAAGGCTCTGAATGTACGGCACCTACCATAAACGAGGAAACATTACAGGCAGCAGTGGTTAAGGCTATTAACGAACTTTTGACTAAAAAAGAGCCCTTCCTCTCAACGTTACAGAAAAACATAGCTACCGTCCTTAATGAAGAAAATGATAATACCACCGATGATATTGATAGAAAATTGGAAGAGTTACAACAACAGCTCCTTATACAAGCAAAGTCCAAGGATGACTATGAAGATGTGGCTGATGAAATTTACCGCCTTCGAGAATTGAAGCAAAATGCACTTGCAGAGAATGCAGAGCGTGAAGGAAAAAGGCAACGAATCGCTGAAATGACTGATTTCTTAAATGAACAATCCTGCGAGTTGGAGGAATATGATGAGCAATTAGTAAGGCGGCTTATTGAAAAAGTTACGGTATTTGATGATAAGCTCACTGTTGAATTTAAATCAGGTGTTGAAATAGATATTGAGATATAGGATATCAGAAATGGCGACCAATTGAGAGGTGTTACTTCCTTGATTGGTGGCTTTTCTTATTTACGGATTGACTTTGACTGTGAATATACGTATAATAATATCAACAATGTTGTTGATATTATTATTAATAAGGAGTGGACAACATGATTGATGTAAATGAGCTATTGGAAGAAGCTATTAGAGAAACTGAAAATCTAAATGATGGCGAAGTTTTTCTTGTTAAAGATTTATTCAAGGGATATGTGTGGAATAGGATACCCAGAAAGGATCGACTTCTGCTTGGAACGTTATTTTTAAACCATGTTAGCAAAATGAATGGTAATTTAAAGGCTATTGAAAAGACTTCATCTAATCAGCAGAGGTATAAAAAGACAATTGATAAGTTTTAACTATCTTTTGTGAAATTAAAAAAATTATAAATATGTTGAGTAGAAGCAAAAGATTTGGCTTGGAATTTTTACAGCAGTGAATCGATAAAAGGAGCATGCTTGATGGTAGATAATATTATTAAATCAGTAGCAGAGAAATTATCCTCTCTGTCTTATATAGAAGGCATCGTATTAGGGGGTTCCCGTGCAAGAGGCACACATACAGAGGATTCTGATATAGATATCGGAATCTATTACAAATCAGAATCATTTGACATTAAAGCGATTAATCAAATTGCTACAGAGTTGGATGATGAGAATAGAAATAACCTTGTTGTACCTCCCGGAGCGTGGGGTGATTGGATTAATGGCGGCGGATGGTTAGTTATAAATGGGTATCATGTTGACTTGATTTTACGTGATATAAAACGGGTGGAACAAATAATCAAAGATACGGAGCAAGGAATTGTTACTACTAATTATCAGACGGGGCATCCCCATGGATATATAAGTGCTATGTATCGTGGAGAATTGGCGATCAGCAAGATACTATATACTAAGAATGAAAGCTTATGCGAATTAAAAAAACAGGCAGAAACTTATCCCAATGCTTTGCAGAAAAGTTTAGTTAACTTTTTTATGTTTGAAGCAGGGTTCTCTTTAATGTTTGTAAAAGCAAATTCGGGAACAGACGATAAATATTATATTGCGGGTCATGTTTTTCGTATTATTTCATGCTTAAATCAAGTACTATTTGCATGTAATAATGCTTATTGTATCAACGAAAAGAAAGCTATAAAACTGCTTGAAACTTTTGAACATAAACCTGAAAAATATACCGAGAAGGTAAATCATATTTTTGAAGTACTCGGTATCTCACTTTTTGAATGCTACGACATGACCGAGAAGCTTTATAATGAAGTGAATGAAATTGTATCGGAGATAAATAACTTTTTAAACGAGGAGAGTTCAGATGAAAGAAAACAAATATGATGATAATATATTTTTTCAAAAATACAGTCAAATGAGTCGCTCGCAGAAAGGACTGGCTGGTGCGGGAGAATGGGAGACTTTGAAAAAGATGCTACCTGATTTTAAGGGTAAGCGTGTGCTTGATTTAGGATGCGGCTATGGATGGCACTGTATATATGCGATGGAAAACGGTGCTTCCTCTGTAGTAGGTGTTGATATTTCTCATAAAATGCTCGAAGTAGCAAAAGGAAAAACCCATTTTCCACAGATTGAATATGAATGCTGTGCCATAGAAGATGTGGATTTCCCAGAGGAGAGCTTTGATGTAATACTAAGTTCGCTTGCGTTTCATTATGTAGCAGACTATGAGAATTTAATAAAAAAGATATATAGGATGCTGAAGGCTGGTGGCAATTTAGTTTTTACAGTTGAACATCCTGTTTTTACTGCTCATGGAACACAAGACTGGTATTATAACGAAAAAGGAGAAATACTGCATTTCCCGGTGGACAATTATTATTATGAGGGCAAACGGACAGCTATGTTTTTGGAAGAAAAGGTTACAAAATATCATAGAACACTGACCACATATCTAAATACACTGCTTTCAAATAGTTTTATAATAAATCAGATTGTGGAGCCACAGCCGCCAGAGAACATGATGGATATTCCGGGGATGGCGGATGAAATGCGACGCCCAATGATGCTGATTGTATCGGCAAAAAAGAAGATGTAATAATATAGAAAAAATAAACGAGGAGTATGTAAATGAGATCAGAAAAAGAAATGATGGATTTAGTACTTTCTTTAGCAGAACAGGATGAACGTATTCGAATTGTGACCCTTGAGGGGTCACGCGCAAATATTAATATACCTAAAGATGAATTTCAGGATTATGATATTACATATTTTGTAAGTGATATAGAACCGTTTATATCTAATGATGACTGGCTTAATCAATTTGGGAATATAATAATGATGCAAAAGCCGGAGGATATGGAATTATTCCCACCTGAAGAAAAGGGATTTTCCTATCTTATGCTATTTGATGATTACAATAAAATTGATCTTACCTTATTGCCCTTGGAAGAGTTAGATAATTACCTAAAGGGCGATAAATTAATAAAGGTTCTAATTGATAAAGATTGTAGAATTAAAAGGGACATAGTTCCGACTGATATAGATTATCATGTAAGAAAGCCAAGCGCAAGGGAGTATGATGATTGCTGCAATGAATTTTGGAATGTAACACCTTATGTTATTAAAGGATTGTGCCGCAAAGAGATACTGTTTGCAATCGATCATCTGAACCAGATTCTACGGTTTGAACTACTTAGGATGATGTCGTGGAAGGTTGGGATAAAGACAGAATTTTCATTAAGTGTTGGGAAAAATTATAAGTATATTAACAAATACATTGATGAAGATCTATGGAATAGATTATTATCTACATATCGCATGGATTCCTATGAAAATATTTGGAAGTCATTATTTATATGCCACCAATTGTTCAGGGAAGTGTCCAAAGAGGTAGCAGAACTACTGGGGTTTGATTATCCAGAGTATGGTAAGAACATAACAAGATATACCGAGGACATGTATAAAAAATATGTTGAAAATGACTATTTTTAAAGATTAGCAAAGATTATTAACCATAAGCAAGGGGTGTAAATGTATGGAAAGTACTGATGTTATAAATGAAATTAGAGGTATATTACCTCGTAACTCAATTGGAAAATATGATTTACTAACTATTTTTACACATAAAACCGTTTTTGATAAAATTGTAAAAGTACTATCATTGGATTTTCAAAATAAAGTAGATTATGTGGCTGCCCCAGAAGCAATTGGATGGATACTAGGCACTGCCATAGCCAAAGAACTTGGAGTGGGGTTTATTGGAGTAAGAAAAGGTGATAAGCTGCCATACGCAAAAGAAGAGATTATTTCGACACATTTTACCGACTATTCAGGTCAAGATAAAAGCTTTGAAATATCTAAGAGTTCTATTGTGAGGAACAAAAGAGTTTTGATTGTAGATGATTGGATAGAGACAGGTTCTCAAATGAAGGCTTTAATAGCTTTGTTAGAGAAATTGGATTGCAGCATTATTGGGTTGGCTACTATTGGGATTGATATAAATGAGGTTACTCAAAAATGGATAGACAGCAGTTTTGTAGCTTATATTGGCTCAAACATATAATAAACCGAAAGAAAATCTTGAATCAAAATTTTGGATGGCGTTAATTTACAATACAACGAAAGATGTTTACTCTTTTT